>PCWT01000052.1:0-31610 GCA_002796245.1 Gammaproteobacteria bacterium CG11_big_fil_rev_8_21_14_0_20_46_22
CGTCGCTTCGCTCCTCGCAAAGACGTTGCTACCCAAGACGGTTGCTACATACGCGTTCAAACACCAAAGCCAGGCGGGTTTTGCCCCCCCTTGAGGCTGTATATTGTCAATACATAGGTAACACATCTTCCACTACATGGGTTACACCTTTAGGCTGCGTTTTTGAGTATCCTCCATCTTCGTGCGGGCGAGGATACTTCGAGACGATTTACGACACCGGTTGATTTCACGCGGTGATCTGTCATCATGAGCGCTTACTTAAATGAGGAGGCTTTATGAAGCGTACATTAATCACAGCCACATTATTAGCGCCTTTGGCGACTTTTGCTGCGAGCCAGCAAGCATTAACGCAAGATGGCAGTTATGCTTTCGGCTATCAGTTTGGTCAAACCGCGCATGCGCAAATGCCAGAGCTAAGTGCGAAAAGTTTCTCGCAAGGCTTTAATGATGCTTTCGCAGGCCGTGAGCCTAGTTTGTCAAAAGCAAAAATGAAAGCCGGTTTTGCGCATCTTCAAGCGTCTGCGCAGCAAAAGATACAAGCCCACCACGCTAAAGCGGCAGCTAGCAATGGCGCTCAAAGCGAAGCTTTTTTAGCGGCCAATGCAAAAAAAACGGGTGTGGTCACCTTGAAAAATGGCCTGCAATACAAAATCGTTAAAAAAGGCACAGGCCCTAAGCCGTCAGCAGACAGCACGGTCACTGTGAATTACGAAGGTGCTTTGCCGAACGGTAAAGTGTTCGACAGTTCGTACAAGCGCGGTCAGCCAGCAACGTTTAAATTGAATCAAGTCATCCAAGCGTGGCAACAAGCCTTGCCAATGATGCATCAAGGCGCGGTGTGGATGTTGTATGTACCGGCCAACTTGGCGTACGGCCAGCAAGGTGCAGGTGGCATGATTGGTCCAAATCAAGCCTTAGTCTTTAAAGTGCAGTTGATTAAAGTTAACTAGCCCCGCTTTACGGGCCGGATGATCGCATAAATGTGTTGATCATACAGCGTTTGCCAAGCGGCTTGCGCATGATCACTCGAGTGAAACGGCCCGACTTCTAATCGATAATAGCGCGTTTTTCTACGCTGATTTAAGGCCAGATGGTATTTGATGCCGAGCTGGTGCAGTTGTTGGCGCAGCGCTTTTAAGTCCGGGCTGTCTTCGCGGTAGCTGCCAAGTTGTAGCATGTAATATTTGATATCATCTTGCGCGGCCGGCGGCAATGGTTTGAAGTTAAATTGAATATTGTTGACCATCGACCTTGCCGGTGTTTCGCTTGTGTCTGCGCTCGTGGCGGTAAGTTTTTCGCCGGCTGAAGGCTTCGGCGTGACTTTATCGCCTTTGGCATAGGTGGCCATTGTGTTTGAGGTCTTGTGAGGGTGTCTTTCGCCGGAGACCAGAAAAATAATGGCTGCGATGAAAACGATGAACCCCAATAACAAAACCCATCGGAGTTTTAGGCCGGTGCTTTTTTTGTTGGCCGATGGCGCGGACTTGCGGCGTTTTTTAGAGTCGCTAAAGCGCACCGACTGCTTCGGTTTGCCCTTCTTGCGTGATTGGCTTGCATAGTCCTTTGCCACAATTCATCCTACATGCTGCGCGGTGCGCTAATGCCGAGCAAGCTTAGGCCATTTTTCAAGGTTTGGCCTGTGGCGGTGATCAGAGCAAAGCGCGCTTGGCACAAAGTGTCATCATCAACGATGAATTGTTCAGCATTATAATAAGTATGTAAAGCTTGGGCCAATTCGCGCAAATAATTTGCGACCAAGTGAGGTTCTAGGTGTTTGGCTGCGTTCTCACAGACCTCGGGGTAGCGCGATAGGGCTTTGGCCAAGGCCTCTTCGTATTCGCTGCTGAGCTTGTCAAGGTTGGCAAGCCCCAGTGTTTGATCAAACTGTCGGCCGGCGGCTTTGAGTTTTTCATGAACGCTGCAAATGCGGGCATGGGCATATTGCACATAATACACGGGGTTTTCGTTGGTTTTTGATTTTGCGAGCTCTAAGTCGAAGTCCATGTGCTGTTCGGCTTTTCGCATCACGTAGAAAAAGCGCGCCGCGTCATTACCCACTTCTTCGCGTAGTTCGCGCAGGGTGACAAACGAGCCTGATCGGGTCGACATTTGTACCCGCTCGCTGCCGCGGTAAAGCACCGCAAACTGGACCAAGGGCACGCGAAAATGTTGATCGTCTACGCCGAGCGCTTTCATCGAAGCGCGTACGCGTGGCACATAACCATGATGATCGGCGCCTAAAACGTCGATGACATGAGTAAATCCGCGTTCCACTTTGTTGAGGTGGTAAGCCACGTCCGAAGCAAAGTAGGTGGTTCGGCCGTCGTCACGCTGCAAGACGCGGTCTTTTTCATCGCCAAACTCCGTGGATTTAAACCAAATCGCGCCATCTTGTTCGTAGCAGTAGCCGAGGCTTTGAAGCTTTTCGATGCCATGGCTCACCGCGCCGTTGTCCATCAGGCTTTTTTCTGAAAACCAATCTTCGTAATGGACATTGAACTCGGCCAGGTCTTCACGAATGTCGTCCAAAATGGCGTCGAGCGCGATGTTGAAAACGCGTTCATAATGTTCGCCTAAAAGACCTTGAGCATGGTTAATCAAGGCGTCAATGTGTTCTTCTTTGTCGCCATTTTCCTGGCCTTCGTCGAGCGGTACGTCTGAAAATACGGCATCGGCTGTGTGGACTAGGCTATCACCAAAAGCCTGTTGCACATTTTTGGCGATATCGATGATGTAATCGCCTTTGTAGCCGTTAGAGGGAAAGTCAAAGCGTTGCCCCTCCAGCGATAAATAGCGCAACCAAACACTGGTGGCCAAAATGTGCATTTGTCGACCCGCGTCGTTGACGTAATATTCGCGGTAAACGTCATACCCCGCGTTGCTCAAGATGCTGGCCAAGGCTGAGCCGTAGGCCGCGCCGCGACCATGCCCTACGTGCAAAGGTCCGGTGGGGTTGGCTGATACGAATTCAATGTGCACCTTCTCATTTTCACCCAGGGTTGAGCGACCAAATTTATCGCCTTGGTAAAGCACGGTGTCGACAATGGCAAACTGTGCGCTGGTTTTGATGAAGAAATTGATGAAGCCCGGACCTGCAATCTCAACTTTTTCGACCATGTCATGCGCTGGCAGGTGTCGGATGATGGCTTCGGCAAGTTCCCTGGGCTTTTGGTCCGCGTGTTTGGCGAGCATCAGGGCGATGTTACACGCCAAATCGCCGTGGGCTTTGTTTTTGCAGTGCTCTAGGACAATGTCAAGGCGGCGCTCGCTCCGTGTGTTGGACAAGGAAAGGGCGTCAAGACTTTTTTGGATGAGTTGTTCTAGTGTCTGCTTCATACCGGTTTCTCTCATGCAGGGTCAGGCATTATACCGCTAGTGCCTAAAAATGCGAATCTTATCGCGGCTTGAGCGTTTGCCTGCAGTTATCGCTTGTTTTGGGAGGGGGTTTTGTGGAAAAATGGTCGCCAGATTGCACAAATATAAAAGTATAAACGAAGAGGCACGGTAGTGATTGATGAAAAAGGCTTTCGTCATGGCGTCGCGATCGTCATTATTGACGAGAGCAACCGTGTTTTTTGGGCTAGACGCTATCGTCGGCGAGGTTGGCAGTTTCCCCAGGGGGGTATAGAAGATGGCGAGTCGCCAATCGATGCCATGTTTCGTGAGCTCTACGAAGAAGTGGGCCTTAAAGCCACAGACGTGGAGATTCTTGCCGAAAGTAAAACTTGGTTGCATTATTACTTGCCTAAGCGTCTGGTTCGTTATGATGATGAGCCGGTCTGTATTGGTCAGAAGCAAAAATGGTACCTGTTGCGCGTCAATAGCCGCAATATTCGTTTTCAGTTTGATAAAACCGAGCATCAAGAATTTCAGGGGTTTCGTTGGGTGAGTTACTGGTACCCGTTAAAACAAGTGATTTTTTTCAAAAAGCGCGCTTACCGTCGTGCGATGAAAGAATTCGAGGCCTTTATTTCCGATAAAAAATCGCAGGAGTTAAGCGACAATGATGCTTAAACTGCTGCAGCACATCATCCAAGAGGTGAATGAGGCGAATTCGATCTATGCGGCGCTGGACGTTGTGGTCGAGCACGTGGTCACGGCCTTGGATACACAAGCCTGTTCGATACTGCTATTCAATGAAAAGAAAGAAGAATTCGTGCTGTTTGCTACGCGCGGTTTAAAGCAAGATGCAGTCGGTAAATTACACGTACCGATGGGGCAGGGTTTGGTCAGTGTGGTGGCCGAACGCGGTGAGCCAGTGAAAGTACTTGATACCACAAACGATCCTCAAAACTATGCCGTTTATGGTGCCGGCGAGCACAGCTACACCGTATTTTTGGGTGTGCCTATTCAATACCGTAGGCGCACGCTGGGTGTGTTGGTTGTAGAAGACGAAGCCGGTCGCGATTACGAAGAATCTGAAGAAGCCTTTTTATTAACCTTGGCCACGCAGCTTGCGGTGGTGGTTGCCGAAGCTGAGTCGCGCGGTGACTTATCGTTCACGGTGAAATCTGCGCGCGCATTACCGCCAAGTTTGCGTGGTGTCCCGAGTGCCTGGGGTGTGGCTTTGGGTGAGGCTTTGGTGGTTTATCCTAAAGCAAATTTAAGTGCCGTGCCACGCCAACAAGCTGATGATACACAAGAAGAGTTACAGCTATTTGAAACGGCGCTTGAGAAAACCCGCAACGAAGTTCGCGTGTTGGGTAAGCGTCTGGCTAAAGAGCTTTCGGAAGATGAGCATGCTCTATTTGAAGCCTATATCAAAATGCTCGATGGTGACACGATTGTCACAGCTGTACGTGATGCGATTCGGAAGCAAGGGTTGACTGCGCAAAGCGCGATTGCCGATGTGTTTCAAGAACATATTCGCTTATTTCGCACGATGGACAATGATTACTTGAAAGAACGTGCGCAAGACATCGATGATTTAGGTCGCCGCTTATTGGGTAATTTGCAAGAAGATGAAGAAGAGCTGAGCATCGAGTACCCAGATCAGGTTGTGTTGGTCGGCGATAATATGACAGCCACGCAGCTCGCGGAAATTCCACAAGAAAAAATTGTCGCTGTGGTATCAGGCACTGGCTCGGCAAACTCGCACATCGCCATCTTGGCGCGTGCTATGGGTGTGCCGTCTGTGATGGGTGTGAGCGAGTTGCCATTGTTTAAGCTTGATGGCGTTCGCATGATCGTCGACGGTTATTTGGGTCAAGTCTACCTCGACCCTGATGACTCGGTGTTAAAAGAATTTAAAGCCTTGGCTGCCGAAGAAGAGGCTCTTGAACAAGAGCTGGAAACCTTTCGTGATTTGCCGACAGAGACAGAAGACGGCCATCGTGTGAGTTTGTATGTCAATGCAGGGCTGGTCGCAGACATCAGTCGCTCGATCACGGTGGGCGCAGAGGGTGTGGGTTTATACCGCACGGAAGTGCCTTTTATGACGCGCGATCGTTTTCCTTCGAGCGAAGAGCAGCGCGTGATTTATCGACAGTTGTTAAATGTATTTGCGCCCAAGCCTGTGATTATTCGATGTCTGGATATTGGTGGTGATAAATCATTACCCTACTTCCCCATCGAAGAAGAAAATCCCTTCTTGGGCTGGCGCGGTATTCGCGTCTTGCTCGAGCAGCCTGAAATTTTTCTTTCTCAATTGCGCGCGATGCTGCGTGCCAGTGAAGGCTTTGAAAATATGCGCATCATGCTGCCCATGATTTCGGATGTCACGGAAGTTGAAGAAGCCATGGCGTTGATTAAAAAAACGTATCAGGAATTAAAGCACGAAGAGGGCTTAGATATTGTTATGCCAAAAGTGGGCGTCATGGTTGAAGTGCCGTCTGCCATTTACGAAGCCAAAAACATTGCCAAGCTTGTGGATTTTCTGTCGGTGGGCAGTAACGATTTAACGCAGTATATTCTAGCGGTCGATCGGAATAACCCGCGTGTGGCGAACTTGTACGATGCCTTGCACCCCTCTGTGTTAAAAGCTTTAAAACAGCTGGTAGAAAGCGTGCACGAAGAAGGCAAATTGGTGAGCATTTGCGGTGAAATGGCGGCAGACCCGATGGCAACTTTGGTGTTGCTCGGCATGGGGTTTGATATGTTAAGTGTGAATGCGCCAATGTATACACGTATTAAGTGGGTGATTCGCAAGTTTACACTCACCCGTGCGCGCAAAGTCTTGTCCGAAGTGTTGGCTATGCGCACAGCGGCCGAAGTGCGTCGCCATCTTGAGTTTACGCTCGAAGAGCATGGTTTGGGTGGTTTGATTCGAGCGGGGCGTCACTGATGTGGATCACGTTTGTTTTGTTTTTATTTGTGGGTGCAATCTCAGGCGCCTTTTCGGGTTTGCTTGGAGTTGGTGGCGGCATTGTTGTTGTGCCTTTATCAATGTTTTTGCTTAAAACCTTTGGGCATGTACCAGAAAATATTATTATGCAGATGGCCGTCGCGAGTTCCTTGACGTCTATGATTGTGGTCAGCGCCCGGTCTGTATATGCGCGATATAAATTACAGTTAATCGATTTTAATATTTTGAAACCTTTGTTGCCGGGCGTGGTGCTGGGAGTTATCGCTGGCTCATCGCTAGCAACCCATTTGTATAGCAGCACGCTGGAACTAGTTTTTGCTTGCGTGCTGCTGATCTTGTCAATTTACCTTTTTATTGGAGGAAAAACCAAGCATACAAAGAGGCAGGTGCCAGCTTGGGTTGGCTTTATTGTTGCTTTGTTTATTGGCTTTAAATCGGGTTTGTTGGGCTTGGGTGGTGGCGTTGTGATCGTGCCATACCTTATCTATTGTGGTGTGGATATGCGAAAAGCCTCCGGCGCAGCAGCGGCGTGCACGATGCCCGTGGCCATTGTCGGCGCGATTAGTTATGCCGTGTTGGGCGCGCATTTGCAGGCTAATATTCCCTATTCGACGGGTTATATTTATTGGCCTGCGGTGGCGGGCATTGCACTGGCGAGCTTGCTCACGGTACCTTTGGGTTTGAAAGTCGCGCAATCCATTGATACGAAATGGTTAAAGCGTTTATTTGCTGTGTTTATTTTTGCCGTTGCGCTAAAAATATTATTCTAGGAGTTCATTGTGTTTGTCTACCCGCACTTAGACCCGGTTGCGTTTAAAATTGGTTTTTTTAAAGTGCACTGGTACGGTTTGATGTATCTGGCGAGCTTTATTATTGGTTGGTTTTTATTAAAGTACCGGGTGAAAAAATTTAAGCTCGATTGGTCGTCTGATAAGTTAGCTGACTTGGTGTTTTACGGTGCCTTGGGTGTCATTTTGGGTGGCCGCATTGGCTACATTCTTTTTTATAACTTATCGTTGTATTTGGCGCATCCCTTGCAAATGCTTGAAGTGTGGGACGGCGGCATGTCGTTTCATGGTGGCATGCTGGGTGTATTGATTGCGATTGCTTACTGGTGTCATAAGTACCAAGAAGCTTTTTTTAGCGTGACGGATTTTGTTGCCCCCGTGATTCCTGTGGGCCTTGCGGCGGGACGTTTGGGTAATTTTATTAATGGCGAGTTGTGGGGTCGTGTGACGGATGTGCCTTGGGCCATGATTTACCCGCAAGCGGGCCCACTGCCACGTCATCCTTCAGAGATTTATGAATTTTTGCTCGAAGGGGTTTTGCTATTTTTAATCCTCTGGTTTTATTCGTCAAAGCGCCCACCGCGTATGGCAGTATCGGGCGCCTTTTTACTGGGCTACGGTTGCTTTCGTTTTTTCTGTGAATGCTTTCGTCAGCCGGATCCGCAGCTGGGTTTTGTGGCGTTTGGTTGGATGACGCGCGGCCAAGAGTTGTGTATTCCAATGATTATTCTTGGTGTTTTCTTTTTAGTGTTGGCCTACGTTCGTAAACCACCGGTTGCGTCAGAAGTCTTATGATGGTCGATGTTGTCATTATCGGAGCGGGTGCTTCGGGTTTAATGTGCGCTATTGAGGCGGCAAAACGTGGTCGCTCGGTCTGTGTATTGGAGCACGCTAATCGCGTGGGTAAGAAAATTCTGATGTCTGGCGGTGGGCGGTGTAATTTTACAAACTACCAAGCCACGTCGGCACACTTCGAATCCAGTAATCCACATTTTTGTAAATCCGCTCTAGCGCGGTACTTGCCGTCTGATTTTATCGCGTTGGTTGAATCGCACTCTATTCCTTATCACGAAAAAACGCTGGGTCAATTGTTTTGTGATCGCAAATCTCAAGAGGTTGTCGATATGCTGCTGGCTGAATGTGAGCAATACGGCGTGAGTGTTTTAACGAGCACGCCGGTAAAAAGTTATGATAAAAAGTCCAGCGGTGAGTTTGTCATTAAAACAGCATTGCAAGAAATACGGTGTGAGTCTTTGGTTGTGGCAACCGGAGGGTTATCGATACCGACTTTGGGTGCAACGGGTTTTGGTTATGAGATAGCCGAGCACTTTGGCTTGTCCGTTTTGCCGCGCCGCGCAGGTTTGGTGCCTTTTTGTTTATCTGAAAAAGATAAAGCTAAGTACGGCGTATTATCGGGTGTATCGTTTGATGCTATCGTTTGGAATGATCGCAAGCAGTTTCGTGAGGCGGTGCTTTTTACACATCGTGGGATTAGTGGCCCCGCGATTTTACAAATTTCATCTTATTGGCAGCCGGGTGAGTCGGTGATGATCGACTGTTTACCTGATGTGGATTTGCAGGCGCTATTGCTGTCAAAAAAACAGACGGGGCCAAAGCTGCGTTTGAAAACGATATTAGAACCTTTGCTGCCCAAGCGCATGCTTGCCGTGTTTTTTGATGAAGACGCGCTCAATACACGTTTGGCTGATTGTTCACATGAGCGGATTGAGTTAATCAGTGCTTGCTTAAAGCAATGGTCGATTAAACCCGTGGCCACAGAAGGCTACCGTACAGCGGAGGTGACAATAGGCGGTGTTGATCCCGATGAGTTATCCTCTAAAACCTTTGAAGCCAAAAAAGTGCCAGGCCTGTATTTT
This sequence comes from Gammaproteobacteria bacterium CG11_big_fil_rev_8_21_14_0_20_46_22, assembly GCA_002796245.1. NCBI lineage: Bacteria > Pseudomonadati > Pseudomonadota > Gammaproteobacteria > Gammaproteobacteria bacterium CG11_big_fil_rev_8_21_14_0_20_46_22. The sequence continues at coordinate 8,970 of PCWT01000052.1, forward strand.
ATCGGCGAAGTGATCGACGTGAATGGCTGGTTAGGTGGGTATAACTTTCAATGGGCTTGGGCCAGCGGTTTTGCCGCAGGGCAGGTGGTTTGACGGGCCAAGGCGTTCAGTCCACAACTTAAGAACTGTATTTTATGGGCCAGACCTTAGGCACTAAAAAATAAGAGAAAGAAGCAAAAAAATCTAAGTGGCTCGCGACACCAGCGACAAGAACGATTTTTTCTCAGTTTTGAATGAGTGCGAGTTGCTTTTTGAGTTTGGCAGCATCGATCGTGATGGATTTTGTTTCAAGAAGCTCGCCAACATCACGAATAAACACCATGTGAATCTTGTGATCCAGGTTTTTCTTATCATGCGTCATGCGTGTGATGAGTTTTTCTGAATCTATCGTCTCGATGTTGAGTTCGCCAAGTTGATAGAAAGCCAGTACCTTTCGAATACGTTCGCTTAAACCGTTTTGGGTGATGCCTAGCGTTTCGCCAAAAGCGGTTTCAAGGATTAAACCCTGGGCAACCGCCTGACCATGGCTGAGCTCAAAACCGCTTTCCGCTTCCAGTGCGTGGGCAATGGTGTGACCCAAGTTTAAACACTGTCGTAAGCTTTTATCCTGTTCGTCGCCGATCACAAAATCACGTTTAATTTCGACATTTCGCACAATCAACGGCGTTAATACATTTGGATCACCGTTTAAAATCGCCTCGCTTTGGTTTTCAATCAATGCCAATAACTCGGGGTCGGCGAGTAAGGCATGTTTAATCACTTCTGCCATACCATCGCAGAAAATGTTTTTGGGCAGTGTGGATAATACGGTTGGGTCGATGAGCACTGCTGAAGGTTGGCAAAATGCGCCGACGGTGTTTTTTCCATGATCAGTGTTCACACCGGTTTTGCCGCCCACGCTCGCATCCACCATCGCAAGCAATGTTGTTGGAATGTAAACCACCGGGATGCCGCGCATGTACGTGGCGGCTAAAAAACCGACAATATCGGTGGTGATGCCGCCGCCCAGTGCGATTAAGCCTGTGTCACGTTGGCAAGCGAGCTTAAAGAGTTTGTCTTCAAGCTGTACTTTCGTTTCGCGTGTTTTGGTGTTTTCATTGGCATGAAAACTAACGAGATCGATCGTAAGTCCGGATTGTTTTAAAGCGAGACACAAAGGCTCGGCATACAGTGCCAGCAGCTTGTCATCACTGATGAGCACAAAGCGTTTTGCGCCTGTAGAGTTTAATGTCTCGATAATTACTTGAGGGTTGTTGATTAAACCTGGTTCAATCAGTACTTCATATGGCGATTGAGTGGGAATGTGTATGCGCCTTAAGCTCATAGCTTTGCGACTCGATTCATAAGCACCGCATCAAAAATGACGAGGGCGCACATCGCCTCGACAATCGGCACAGCACGTATACCCACGCAAGGGTCATGGCGTGAACCTTCGGGTAGTTTAAACTCAGCTGATTTTCCTTCAAGGTCTGTGGTTTGCTGTGTTTTCATGATGCTCGACGTTGGCTTAAAGGCAACGCGGCCGACAATCGCCTCGCCGTTGCTGATGCCACCCAATGTGCCGCCGGCGTGGTTGCTGCCAAGCGTTGTTTTACCTTCGCTGGATTGAAAAACGTCGTTGTGTTCACTGCCCATCATGCGAGCAGCACGAAAACCTTCGCCAATTTCAAAGCCTTTGCTCGCGTTAATGCTGAGCATCGCTTTGGCTAAATTCGCTTCGAGTTTTTCATAGATCGGATCACCGAGGCCTGCCGGCACGCCACTAATGTGAAAACCAATGACAGCGCCGAGTGAGTCGCCGTTTTCTTTGGCGTGATTGATCGCTTGCATGATCTGCTGAGCTGCAGCACTATCGTGGCAAAACACCGGGTTTTCGTAAATCGCTTTGCGTGCACGTTCATGTGCTTGATCAAAAGCGTAGGCTTCAATGTTCCCAACCGAGGCTACATAGGCCAAGCAATCGATACCTAAGTGAGCCAGCGCTTTTTTCGCAATCGCGCCTGCGGCCACACGGCACGCAGTTTCACGGGCAGACGATCGCCCGCCACCGCGGTAATCGAACACGCCGTATTTTTCGAGGTAGGTGTAGTTAGCGTGCCCGGGGCGATGTAGGTTTTTGATCGGCTCGTATTTGCTGCTGTCATGATCTTGATTGTCAATCACAATGGAAATCGGCGTGCCGGTGGTTTTGCCTTCGAAGATGCCTGAGAGTATCTGTGCTTCTTCTTTTTCTTTGCGGGGCGAGGTGTATCCGTTTCGCCCTGTTGCGCGAAGAGCCAATGCGTCATTAATATCACTTTCGCTGATTTCAATTCCGGCTGGGCAGCCATCGATCACCACACCTATCGCTTTGCCGTGTGATTCTCCCCAGGTCGTGATACGAAATAATTGTCCGAAGCTATTGGACGCCATCGTTTAATTCCTTTGCTATGAGTTCACATTGTTCGCTATTTGTGAGGCTTGCGTCAACGATGATGTCTGTGATTTCGCGATAGAGGATGTCGCGATAGTCATAGTCATCAATTTTTTGACTTAAAATACCCTGTTGTTCGCGCGTTTGGTTTCGCAAAGTCAGTGTTTCTTTTGGGGCATGCAAATACACAATAAAGCCAAGCGATTTAAGTTTCTCTCTGTTGTTGGCGCGAAGAATAATGCCGCTACCTGTGGCGATAATGCTATTTTGAGTGTCAATGTTTTGGAGAACATTTGATTCAGCGTCACGAAAATACGCATCACCTTTATCACGGTAAAGCTCAGCAATACTCGGGTAATCAGGGTGTGTGCTTAGTAGATGTTCATCAGTGTCGAAAAAAGCTCGCGATAAGTGTTTAGCTAAGGTTTTTCCTAGCTGGGTTTTTCCGGAACTCTTATGGCCGATTAAGACAATGTTCATTCGCAAACCTCGATATTTGCACCTAGGCTTTTCATGACTTCAATAAAGTTAGGAAAGGTTTTTTTCACGCAGTTGATGTTTTCAATGTCAGTTTTGCCTTCTGCAATCAAGCCTGCAACGGCTAAAGACATGGCCACGCGATGATCATGATGGCTATAAACCTGCGCGCCATGGAGTGTGGAGCGCTTAATGGTTAAGCCATCATCCGTTTCTTCAATGTTCGCGCCCATTTTCTTGAGCTCTGTTGCGATCGAAGCAATACGGTCGCATTCTTTTTGGCGAGCAATCGCTGCATTCTTAATCACGGTTTTGCCCTGTGCGTAACAGCCGATGACGGCGAGTATGGTGATCGAGTCAATGTAGTCATTAATATCCAAGGTGGTGCCACGCAGCGATTCGCAGCGATGTACCGTTAATGTTTTTGCTGAGTCTGAATAGTCGAAGATTGCACCCATTTTGCTGAGTGCCTCAAGTAGCGCTTTGTCGCCTTGCGAATCATTCATGTCCACCCCTTGCAGGGTGATTTCAGAGTGCGTGAGCAAGGCTGCTGCCACAGGAAAAGCGAGTGAGCTAAAATCACTCGGTACACAATAATCAAAAGCCTTGAGTTTCGCTGATCCCTTAATCATAAAATGAGAAAAATCAGGCGAGTGTTCAGCTTGTAAGCTTAAGCGTTTAAACCATGCTAGCGTGAGGTTCAGCCAAGGTTTTTCACCAGGGTTATCAACAAAAATTTCAGTACGGCCTGTTAGAAACTGTGAAGCAATCAGCAAGCCCGAAACCGGTTGTGAATCTTGGCCGTCAATACGAAGTTTGCCAGCCTGTATCGGACCTTGAATGACGATGGGCGCTTTATCGTCACCACGCGTGGAAAAAGCTTTGGCGCCGAGTTGGTTTAATCCATCGAGCAGTGGTTTTGCAGGCCGATTGTGCCTAACAGATTGATCGCCCGTAATCACCGTTGCGCCATCAATCAAGCCTGCGATGGCGCCCACAAAACGCAGCACTAATCCAGAGTTACCGGCGTCGATCACATTGTCTGGTATGCAAGGTTTACCTGCGATGCCTTGAACCAACAAGGTCGAACCGGTTTGTTTAATCTTGGCTCCCAGCTGTTGACAGGCTTTGATCATCGCAATGGTATCAGGTGAGTTTAATACGTTCTTAATGCAGCTTTCACCATCAGCCAGTGCGGCAAATAAAATCGCGCGCAAGGTGTGAGATTTTGAGCTTGGAATTTTGGCTTGGCCTGAAAGTCGTTCTGTCTGGTTGACAATAAAGGCTGGCATTGTCTCTCGCTATGTTTACAGGGTTCGTCCAACGGCTTTGGCGACCGCTCGACCTTTCCTCACAATCTCAGCCAGCAGGTCTGGCGAAATTGTTTGTTGGGCATCGGATAGTGCTTTATCTGGTGTGGGGTGTGCTTCAATGAGTAAGCCGTCACAACCTGCAGCAATGGCCGCATAGGCCATAGGCTCGACGTATTGACGTAGCCCAACACCGTGGCTTGGGTCAATGACGACCGGCAAATGACTGAGCTCTTGCAAAATAGGCACCGCGGCAATATCTAAAGTATTCCGCGTGTAGGTTTCAAAGGTGCGAATGCCCCGCTCACAGAGTATGATATTCGGATTGCCCGCATTCATGATGTACTCGGCCGCGAGTAAGAATTCGCGATACGTGGCGGCAAAGCCCCGTTTGAGCAGGATGGGGTTTTTGACACGACCGAGTTGCTTGAGCAAGCTGTAATTTTGCATATTGCGTGTGCCAACTTGTAAAATATCAATTTTATCGGTGGTCATCTCAATGTCGCTCGCGTCCATGATTTCAGAGATCGATAGCATGCCGTATTGCTTGGCCGCTTTGCTGAGGTATTCCAAGCCCACTTCACCTAGGCCTTGAAAATCATAGGGCGAGGTTCTCGGTTTAAATGCGCCGCCTCGCAAAATCGTCGCCCCCGCCGCAGAGACAAGCTGTGCCGTTTCCATGATTTGGGATTCAGATTCAACAGAGCACGAGCCTGACATGACGATAATTTTCTCACCGCCAATCAGTTGCCCTTGGCAGTCAATGATGGTTTTCTTGTTGTTATCGTCTTTTCGGGTGAGCATCGCCGTTGGTTTCCTGTGTGGACCCATTGAGTGTTTGAGGTTGGCGCTATTTTAACCATGTCGGGCTGAAAGATATACCAATAACGCCATAAAAAGATAAACATTTTGTTTTTTGACGCAAAAGCGTGGCTCGGCTAAAGTAGACCCAAAAGGAGGCCTCATGCGTCAGTATCTTGATTTTCTTCAACACATCCTGGATCACGGCACACATAAGCAGGATCGTACCGGTGTGGGCACAAAAAGTGTCTTTGCTTACCAGATGCGCTTTAACTTGCAAGTCGGCTTTCCCCTGGTCACGACTAAAAAAATTCACCTCAAGAGTGTGGTTCATGAACTGTTATGGTTTTTAAGCGGCGAAACCAATGTGAAGTATTTGCAAGACAATGGCGTGCGGATTTGGAATGAGTGGGCCGATGAAAACGGCGAGCTTGGCCCGGTGTATGGTAAACAGTGGCGGCATTGGGCGGCACCTGAAGGCAAAGAAGTCGATCAAATAGCCGCTTTAGTCGATGGTTTAAGGTCTGATCCAAACTCGCGCCGTCATTTGGTCTTGGCGTGGAATCCGGGTGACTTGGACAAAATGGCCTTACCGCCTTGTCACATGATGTTTCAGTGTTATGTGGCCAATGGCAAATTATCCTGCCAATTGTATCAGCGCTCAGCCGATGCGTTTTTGGGCGTGCCGTTTAATATCGCGAGCTATTCTTTGTTGACTCATATGCTGGCTCAACAATGCAATTTAGAGGTCGGTGAATTTATCTGGACCGGTGGCGATTGCCATATTTATGACAATCATCAAGAACAGGTCGCACTTCAGCTCTCGCGTGAGCCTTATCCTTTGCCTAACTTGGTGATACACCGCAAGCCCAACTCAATCTTTGATTACGTGTATGATGATTTTACGTTTGATAACTATCAACATCATCCTCTGATCAAAGGCGTGGTGGCGGTGTGATACGCTTAACTTTTTTGATGGGTTTGGCCTTGTCAGCCAAGGCCATCACCTTGCATCCCAATCAGCCAAGTAATGTATACCTTATATACAATGCGAGTGCGCAGCCAGTTTGGCTAAACCACGAAAGCTCATCAGGCGTGAGTGCGGGCTGGGCCAGTCAGATTTGGCCTGCACACTACAGTGTGTTGGTTTTGGGGCAATCTAAGAAGCTGTTTACGCTGAGCTGCCAAGCCGCTTCGTTTAAACCCTTGGCTTGTGATGGCCGCGTGCGTGTTTGGTCACTGGGTGTGCGCTCACTGAAACCCTTGGCTGGTGGTTATTGGTTAAGTGAGAACACTCTGCCAACAGCACTTATGATCAAGGGGCTTCTAAGCGGTGTTTCCTTGGGATTTCGCCCAATATTTTAAGTCAAACTGCGTAATGTTTTTTATTTCGCTTTCTCTAGAATGAAAAATCCGGGGGGCAGGGTTAGGAATGTACCCTCATTTTTTAAGGATTGATAAGGGGAAGGTATGAAAAAACCATTTATCGTCGGCGCTGCTTTGTTATTCAGTGCAGGCTCGGCATTGGCAGCCACTGATGGCTCACTAGGCTCTACGTCACAAGGCAGTTTGGATATCAGTGCCCAAATTGCGCAGTTGGCAAAAATCACGGCATTAAGCGATATCAATTTGGGGATATTTTCGGGTAGTGCCTTGTCGGGTTCTGCCACGAATATCTGTGTGTTTTCAAACACGGCAAGCAACGGCTACTCGGTTGATCTTACGACATCCACAAGCGGTTTAACCATTAGTGATGGCACAAACTCAGCGGCGTTTACGGCAACTTGGAATGACGGCAGTGGCGGCGGTGCGACAAGTTTGGCCTACAATACACCACTGACAGGCCAAACCGGCTCGTCATCATTAACCTGTGCCTCAGGTAATAAAGCGACTTTTGCTGTTAACGTGCCTGCTGCGAATATGGAATCGCTTCCTGCGGGCAGCTATTCAACCACGGCGACGCTTGAAGTCACACCAACTTAACCCCAGAAAAAGGATTAATTTTATGAGAAGAATCATTACACTCGTTTGTTTATGCTTTGGGTATACGCTTTTGGCAGAAGCCACGCCCGCCATTGCAGTATCACCACAAATTCTTTACTTGGGCGCTAATCAGCGTGCAGTCAGTACCACTGTGGGTAATTTAGGTAATGAAAAGGTGTCAGTAAAAGTCACACCTTATCGCATAGAAAACCCGGGTACAAAGAAAGAAAAAAAAGTGGAGATAAAAGACCCTCACGAGCAGGGCATCTTTGTTTCTCCTCAAACCTTGGTGATTCCGCCTAAGGGTGAGCGAAAAATTCGCTTTGTTCGCTTAGGTGCACCAAAGGTTCAAGAACAAGCCTTTGTCGCTAGCGTTGTGCCACAAGTTGGAAAACTTAAAGCTAAAGACACCAACGCCATTAAGCTTGTGATTGCTTACGGTGTTCGCGTGTTTGTGTTACCAACACATATCAGAGAAGCGGTCGTGTTGTCTCGTGATGGCAAGCAGGCCAACGTGACGAATAAGGGTAATGTCAGCGCGGTCTTGTTTGACGGCAAACAATGTCAGGGCAAAAAATGCACTAAGCTGCCAAGCTTCCGCTTGTATCCTGGTCAAACACACACCGTGGCTTTAAAGGCTTCATCACCTGTGAGTTATGAAGTGTCTTACCCACACGCTAAGGTTGCCAAGCTTACTTCTCACTAAGGATGTGTAATGAGGCGTTGCAAACGTTCGGTGTGTTTAACGCTGGTTATTGTTTCAATGGCCAGCGTTGCTTTTGGCGATATTCAAATCATCGGTTTAAGTGATATTGATTTTGGTCTGATTACACCAGGCGGAAATACGGTTGTGGCTTCTGATTCATTCTGTGTTTATACGAATGCGCCTTCTCAAGAGTCTCAATACGAAGTGGAAGCCTGTGGGGCTGGCTCTGGCGGTGATTATGACTTGCAAGACAGCCATGCAAACAAATTGCCCTACAGTGTCAGTTGGTCTGATGGCTCGAAATCTAGGAAATTAAGCTGTGGCAAGTTTATAAAATCGTTTGCACTCAGTGCTTTGCCACAATGTGGTGGTGGGAATAATGTAACGCTAGAGCTTGAAATCAAGCAAAATGATTTCAAGCTAAGCTCTGTGGTGGCGGGTAGTTATGGTGGCAGTTTGTTTCTGACAGTAATGCCAAGGTAGTGTTTTTGAGGCTGAATGATGACCAGATGCTTCGCAATGCGCTTTGATGCGTTGATTTTAGTCTTGGGCTTATTGTTCTCAAGCAGCTTGGCGCTTTCTGAATCCATTATGGTTTCTCCACAAATCATCGATTTTAGTGCGGGAAAAAGGGTTGAAAACATCACGGTGATCAACTCTGGCGATAAGCGCACGTTTGTGAAAATCACGCCCTATCGCTTAGAAGACCCGGAAACACCGAATGAAAAAAGGATTAGCGAACAGAACCCTCAAAAGTTGGGTCTTTTAGTGTCGCCGCAGCATTTGATTATTCCGCCCAGGGGTGAAAAAACTGTCCGCTTGATTCGACTAACTAAAAGCAGCGGTGAAGAGTTGCCTTTTTTAGTGTCAGTCACGCCTGTTTTGGGAAATGTTTCTGCCAAAAATACGAATGCCATTAAGATAGTGATTGCCTACGGTGTGCGTATTTTTTTGATGCCTAACCAGATCAAGGAAAAAATTGTTTTAGAGCATCACGCTGAAAAGCTTATTGTAAAAAATGAGGGAAATGTCAGCGCTGTTTTATTTTCTGGGAAAGCGTGTGTTTCAGAGAGTAGCTGCGAAAGCTTACCCGCTTTTCGCTTATATCCTGATAAATCGCGTGATTTTCGTTTAAAAGCCAATGCTAAAGTGGTTTATAAAGTTGATTATCCGAAAGAAAATATTGTTGAGCTAAGCGCCTGAGGCTTTTTACTTGCTTTCTCGGCAAACCAGTTCGTCTTTAAACAGGAATTCTTTTTCAGGGTTGATTTTTGGCAGTGTCACTGTGCATTGTTTTTCATCTTTTATGAGTTTAAGGGTGTGGGTGCTTGACGTTACAATCACTGTCGTATAGCCTGCCTCACCGGTAAAACTCGGCTCGCTGGCATTTTCCACGGTCGCAAAAGGAATGGGATTGCCTTGTTGGTCGACTATTTTTGCAATCAGTGTTGTGGCCTTTTCAGCACTCAAGTTCAAGGTGTAAACATTGCCTCGGTATACTGTGATAGGCGTGGGTATTTTAGATAATACATAGTCGCTATTATCTTTTGGTGTGATGGTTAATTTATAAGCTTCGTTCGCATTCAAGAAAAAGGTTTTATCTGAGTGGCTTGTGATCACCCCTAATGGAGTTTTGTTTGCGGACACATCAAATAAAACACCTTTCGGGCCAGTGACATGAATAATGATGGCTGATTTATAAGATTTTGAGTAAGCCATCTCCCACTTGTCTGGTGTTGCAATAATCGCGGAACTAAAAGAGCTGGTGTAGTTTGTTTGTGCGGCTTGCTGACTATTCTGAGTGATGTGTTGTGCGCTGATAGAGCCTAAAATCTGGTTTGTTTCAAAGCGTGTATTTCCACGATAGCTAAGGTTATCTGGCTGTTTGTTAACGTTACCTGAAAACTCTAGCTTGTGTTGTCTGTCCCAGGTTTTTTTCCATTGACTACCAAAAGCAGCGTTTGAACCTGTTTGGTTGTTCGTGTTTGGCTGGAGTCTTTGATAACCCAGGCTTGCGCTATGTTGGATATTGCTGTTTTTAGGCCTCCATCGCCAATCAAACCCAAGAAACACCAGCTTTTCTTTATTAGAGTCAGTCATGTTTAGCGTGAGTTTTGCGTCGCTTGTCGTTTTTCGCCAGAGTTGATAGCTGATTTTTCCTGAAAATTGGGTGAGCTTACTGCTGCTGTCATTTTGCACTGCAGAGACATTAAATTGCCATCGGTTCGCAGAATAGCTTGCATTGGCATACAAATTGCTTGTGCTTTGCGTGATAGGGTCATAAACAACAGTCTCGGAGCTCTCATTGTTTTTGCTATTGAGTATTTTTCTTGCGCCAAATCGCAGGTTGAAGGTATCCAGTGAGTAAAGGCCGTCGAGTGAGAAACCGTATTCTTTGTCTGTTGATGCGAGCACACCTATCGCATAGTCCATCGACTTACGCTTTAAAAACAAACTGGAGCTGATGAGTGCATGCTGATCTGTCGCTGAAAGCTGATTGGTGATGCCTAGCGTGGCTGAAAAGGCTCGGCCTTGTTTAAGTTCTAGATAAGGTGTTTTCACATACTGTTCAAATAAACCAGGTGTCGTCACTGTATTGTCGGGTTTTGCTAAAAAGCCGAAGGCGAACTGGTAGCTACTAACGCCAATAGGCAATACCTCGGAAGACTTACTAAAAAGCTGTGTTTCGGTGGTGACTTGGCCTGTGTCGCTAGTAATCTCAATCGTGACATCGTAAACGCCACCGGGAAAGGATTCAGTATCAATCACATGGCGACCCGCATTTAGGTAAGTTTCATTTAATAGCCTTGGGCCCTTGTAAATTTTTACTGTTCCAGGCATCGTTAAGTACACTTCAAGTGGTGTGCCCAATAGTTCTTCAAAGTTTTTAGCGGTTTTTGGGTCATCTTTGATGCCAACGCCAAGGATGCTTTCATTGCCTGTAAATAACCCTCCCTCTGTTTGAAATGCTCCTGCTGTGTAGTGCATGGAGTCTGTGACTCGGTTTAGGTTAATCTCATCAAAATGTGTTTGTTGAGTGATTTCGCCATCACTGCTTTCTCTCTCCACATAGCCTTCAGCTTTAAGGTAATTATTTTTGTAAGCGACTATAGGGTCAAAATATAGATTGGCGTATTGAGAGTCTTTGCTGTGCGAAGTGTTTAGGTTGAGCGAGCTAATCATGGAAGAGTTTGTGCTTGAGGGGCCAAGGTAATTGAGTGTTTTGGCTTTTGAGCTTTTGATAAATCGTTTGTTCAACAAAATCACCGCTTTATACTGAGAGCGGTCAAGCAGAACAAAGGCGGGTTTGTTTTGGATTTTGCAGGCGCTATCACTCGGCTCTTTTTCACAGTGTGCCCAAAGGCCCACTTTAATCTGGTGAGATAGAGCCTCGGTCAGGGCTTTTTTGTCTTTTGCGGCGGGGATGTGGTCAACGAGTGTTTCTACATTGTTAAATTTTATGCTTTCATTGTTGAAGCTTGCCATGACCTCAGCAATTTTTTGATTGTCATAATAGACAGATAGCAGGTTTTCTTCATTTAAGTTTAAGAGTTTGAATTCTTCAGGGGGCTCATCGCTAATCTCGAAAAGTTGCTCGGTATTTTGAGTTTCTTTTTTAGGCTCAATTTTTTTAATGGAGTCGATGAGCCAGTTGTTTTGCTGTGTTTGTTGAATAAAATAACTTGCAGATTCATTGTGTGGTATGACTAACAACTCGCTTCCGTCGACAAGTGGATAATGGCTTGCAGACATTGTCTAAGATTTAAGATCAAAAAAAATTCAGCAATTGTGCTTAAGTGAAAAATATCTTAAGTGAATCTGCTTAAAGAGCTTGTTGATAAGTTTTTGTTGGGTCGTATTTGTTTTGGGAGCCGTCATTAACTCGACTGTTAAAAAAGTTAGGAAGATTCGTTTGACTGTTTCTTTTGGGTAGCTCTAGACATTGATCGCCTTCAAATTCGCGCCTAAGCTCGGGCGACGAGGGTGGTTTACCAAGGCTAAGCGCAGAGAACAGGGGTTGTGATAGACGTATGGCGCGCAAAATCGTGCTGTGTGTTGTTTCGTGTTGGGCGATTTCAAAGTGAGAACAGCTTGGTACAGCAGCTACAACTTCAAAGGCTGATTTTGTTTTTTTTGGCCAGGCAGTTTTGCTCTCTGTAGGCGAGGCCTGAATGAGCGTGGCTTTTATGGTGCGTAGCGTTTCTGGGTCAGTTCGATAGTTTAGGCTGCTCAAAAAATAGTACAGCGCATTTCGTATATAAGCTGCTTGTTCAAGCGATTGTGTAGGTTGTATTAAGGATGAAAAAATACGATGTGCATAGGTGCTGGACCATTGTAGCGCCTCAACGTTCAAGTTTTTTAATCTAAAGAGTGGGTTTAGGCTGAGTTCTTGGTCGCCACTAGGGTAATAAGCTAGCATCAGTTTGTGAACAAACAAACAGAGCCCTCTAATTAGGGAGGCGGCTTGTGTTTGGTTCAGGCGTGAGAATTTATCGTGATGATCAATGGTGTCAAGTAAGATAGTCTGTGTCGGGACTCTTTCTTTAAGCACTTTTGCCATTTCCAGCGCAATCAGTCCGCCGTAAGACCAACCAACGAGTATGATATTTTCATAGCCTGATAAGATGGTTTTTTCACGGGCTATGACAGCTTGGGCAACGTTTTCGACACTGGTTTCCTCGATTTGATCGGGCAATGTTGCGCACAGAGTGTCGGCATGATGACTGATTTTTCGCGCTAGTTTCTCAAATGCGATTGGATCATTACTTAAGCCGGGTAAAAAAACGACCAAAGTATCTGATGTCTTTGGTGTTGGTGTTGCTTGGTGAAGCACTTGCTGAATTAGGCTGGGCGTTAGGGTGCTTCCACTAAATGCACGCAGTAGTAAGTGACGCTGCATTTCAGTTGGGTTTAGCTTATTGCATAGGCACATGAAGTTTAAGGAGTTTCCTCCGCAGTCTTGAAACACAGTCTCGGGTTCTACACAGTCAATCGACAGAGTTTCTTGCCATGCTTCAAGAATTTCAGGGTTGATTGTGGAATTTTTTTCGCATTCGTTGATGGGGTTAAACTGACGTCTTGTGTCATGAATTTGGTGCAGGGCCGGTATTCCATTTAGGCCAGTGCTCGATAGACTTTTGTGAAGCGCTTCGGCAAGGGCGCTATCTAAGAAATGCCCTATTAAGTCTATCTCTAAATGAAAGCAGTTTTTATCGGTGATTCGATACTTTACGGATTTCAGCTCAAGGCTCTTTGATATAAAGAAGGCTCTTGTGGCCGCCTCGATCGCTTCAGGGTGAACTTTCTGCCCAGCAATTTTTAATTGCCCGGGCCTTATGCGCCCTTCAGGTAAAAAAGTATTTCGAGAAAAATAATCGCCGGTGCAGAATCGACCATGAAAGGGCCTGTCTCTTTCGCCGCGTGCCACGGCATGGCCGTAAATAACCAACTCACCGGCTTCGATTCTGAAGTCACTTGGTGGGCAGAGGTAAAAGCTTTCGGGGTGTTTTTGATTTCGTTTCATCAGCCAAAGCAGGTTGGCGATACCGGTTTCAGTCAATCCGTAGCCATTATAAAAACGCTCAGGTATGTCTAGCCACGTTTCTAGAATATGAGGCCGTAGTGGCTCGCCCATGCAAACGATGGTTTCGACCTTGCCTGCTGCAATAATCACGTTTGATAGTCTTTCGAGAATGCTTGGAACCAAAGTTAGGTGTTGGATTCGTTCGTCACTGATAAACAATGAAAGCCTTTCTGGCGAAAGCTTGAGTTTTTCGGGGGTGATGACAAGCGTGCCTTCGGCCAGGATACATACCAGTATTTCATACAGGGAGGCATCAAAACCACTGCGCGCAAATTGTAAAAAACGCTGGCCTTTTTGTTTGCTAATGATGCTTGCGGCAGTTTTTAAGGTGGTGGTGATGTTTTTATGCATCACTTCAATACCTTTAGACTCACCCGTTGTGCCAGAAGTCGCAATAACGTACGCAAGCGCGTCGGTGCTCTTTGCACTCTCAGGTATTGATGACGGCGCAAGCTTATTTAGTGCGCTTAGCGTCAGGTGTTGCGGCGAGTCTACTTCCAAAAATAGAGCGTCTTTCTGGTCGGGGCAGATGATTATGTCGGGGTTTAAGCAAGCTATTTGGCGCTCAAGTCGTTGTTGGTCGGTTGAGCTTATGGTTGGATCCAGTGGGCAAAATGCAACTCCGGCTTGCCAGCAAGCTAAGAGTAATACAATGTAGTCGATCGAAGGCTTAAAATATAAGCCGATGACCGTTTCTTTTTTGGCTTGTGCTAGCGTGTTCGGTCTTCGTTGGTGTTCGGCTACGAGTGTCGCTATTTTTTCTGCTGTTGAGCGAACGCGATCACCTAGGGTCTGATAGCTGATCTTGGTTTTGTCTTCGATGATAGCGATTTGGTCGCGGTTGGCGCTAGAAAGGCTATCAAGAAAAGGGTTGCTGTAGGGGCTTTGGAAATTTGGTGTTTGGCCGGGCATTATTATAATTATTTAAAGGACCAAGATCTCACTTCATCAATATTTTCAATGATGGTGAGTATGGCAAGCCTTGAATTTTGTTCAAATTTATTCCGTAAGTTATAGAAGTACACTTCCACTGTGCGAGGTGAGATATTCAGTTTGTCAGCGATCAGTTTGCCAGGTAAGCCGCGACTTAAATAGTGCAGGCACTGTGCTTCTCGAAGTGTCAGTATGTGAAACTTTTTATTGGTATAAACGCAGTAATGATCGGGCGCTATTGGCGCTGGTTTTTTTTCGGTTTGCACAAGACCCTTTAGTAAACTGTTTTCGAGGAATCTTTGTTTATCCTTGAAGTTGAGGGCTTGTGTTTTTCGCCAGCTTTCTGGATTAAGCGCCGTTGCGGTCCCGGCAATGGCCAGCGTTTCGCCTTTGTCGTTCATAAGGGGGAAGCAGACATCGTAGAAATAAAATAGTTTTCCTTGGCTATCTTTTGCGCGAAAAGAAATCTCTTGATGGTTCTGAGCTTTGGATTCAATGCGTTTCGTACACCCTGTGATAAAAGCTTTTCGGTCTTCTTCTAGCACACTGTTTGTAATGGCGTCCGAGGTTTCAAGGATTCGGGTTGTGTCCATTTTGAGCAAACGAGCAAAGGTATCGCTTAAGTAAAGCTGTTTGTTCATCAGCTTGTCGCGGACCCAAAGTGTTTGCTGGTCATTCGCAGAAATGGCATAAAAAAGAGGGGATAGCGCGTTAATGACTTTAGCGTTTAACACATCAACTTCCCCTAAGTTTTACAATAATGCGCGAAGTGTATAAAAGTTTGACCCCTAGCGCAACGCCTGTGCTAGTCTTAGGGTGTGCTTAGCTATCAGTTTTAAGGGGTGTTTATGTGTCGATTTCTCGTGTATTTGGGGCAACCGGTTTTGTTGAATACGGTGATCACTTTGCCGGGTAATTCTTTGATTCACCAAAGTAAGCAAGCCAAGGAAATGATTAATACGGCGGAGGTGAATGGCGATGGTTTTGGTATTGGTTGGTACACGCCAGAGATCAGTGAGGAGCCAGCTGTGTTTAAGTCGATTCGGCCAGCCTGGAATGATTTGAATTTGGATTATCTCTTGCCCAAAATTCGCTCGCACTGTTTTTTGGCCCACATTCGCGCGGCCATGCACGGTGGGGTGGAGTTTGCTAATTCCCATCCTTTTCACTATGGCCGTTATTTGTTTATACACAATGGCATGATCGGTGGTTTTCAAACGATCAAGCGGCACATGCGTCATCGTTTAAGTGATGCTATGTATGGCTGGGTCCAGGGTCAAACGGATACCGAGCACATGGCTGCGCTCTATTTGGAGCGCTTGGCTGATCGCGACAAACCCGCGAGTATGGATGAAATGGCCGGCACGCTGCGGCAAGTGATCGCAGAAATTCGTGAATTGCAGGTGGAGTTTGGTGTGCCTGACGATGCGCTCACCGTCTTGAATTTTGTGATTTGTGATGGCGAGAAAGTGTTGATTTCGCGTTATGCTTCCGATTTGGCGCGTGCTTCTACGCTCTACTATGCGTTTGGTGAGCGCTACACCTGCGAAGGCGAACTTTGCCAACTGCCTCAGGGTGAGCGAGTGGGTGCGGTGATTGTGGCTTCTGAAAAACTCGATAGTGACGATATGCACTGGCAAGAGGTGCCTAAAAACCATTTGGTCTTGCTCGAAAAGGGCCGGGCCCCGCGTTTGGCTGAAATTTAAAAACCCTGCAATAGTAATATGCAATATTAAATATGCAGGGTTTTTACCTTGATTTTTAGCTACTTTTCCTGCAATATTAATATGCAATATTAAATATGCAGGAAATTTAGAAATGTACATAGAGCGAGTTGCGCAAACAACGTTGTCACGTTATTTATCCACATTTCCTGCAGTGGGTATTACGGGCCCTAGGCAGTCGGGCAAGTCCACTATGCTGCGCCATTGCCTGCCGGATTATGATTACGTCACTTTCGACCTGATACGGCATATTGAGCACTTCGAGTCAGATCCCGAAGATTTTTTGGCACAGTATGAAGGCCGGCGAGTCATCTTTGATGAGGTACAAAATGTACCTAAGATTTTTCGTTATTTGAAAATTCGCATTGATAATCATCGAGATCAGTATGGCCAATTTGTGTTAACCGGTTCGAATCAGTTTGCGTATTTGCGCAACGTATCTGAGTCATTGGCAGGTCGTATTGGGCTGATGTCTTTATTACCTTTGCAGTACAGTGAGATGCCGCAAGCCTTGGCCGATGAGTCCATTTGTTTTGGTGCGTATCCAGAGTTGGTTTTGCGCAATTACCATCAGTCGGATGCCTGGTACGATTCGTATTTGCAAACGTATTTAGACAAAGATGTGCGCGCTCTCAGTCACATTGGTGATAGGCGTGATTTTCATCGTTTTATTGCCTTATTGGCCGCAAGAATTTCCATGTCTTTAGATATGACGGAGCTTTCAAAAGAGCTAGGTGTTTCTGTGCCGACGGTTAAACGCTGGTTATCTGTGCTTGAGGCCTCCTATGTGATTTTTCTTTTGCCGCCGTTTTATGAAAATTTTGGCAAGCGTATCGTTAAGTCACCTAAGGTGTATTTTTATGACACCGGTTTGGTTTCGCATTTAACGGGCATAAAAACCTGCGCGCATTATGATAAAGGCCCGTTGGCGGGCGCCTTGTTTGAGAATTTTGTGATTGCGAACACGAAAAAAATTTTACTGCACAAAGGTGAATACACGGAGCTTTACTATATAAGAACACAAGATAAGAGCGAGGTGGACTTGATTGTCGACTATCGAGATCGCCGTGTTCTTGCTGAGATTAAAAAATCGTCCACATTTTCGCCTCGTATGGCTACTGGCCTCAAGAAAATTCAGCGTGAAGAAGACCAGGCTTGCGTGGTGTACACTGGCACTAATGATAGATTCGGCCCTAAAATACAGTTGTCGCATTATACGCAATTTTTTGATAAATTGATGCGCGCTTGAATTTCACCTATTCGCCCCCATATACCTATTTATTGTATAGATTGGGAACACGCAGTTTTTTCCCTAAGGAGCACTCATGGAACAATTTCGCGGCACCACCATCCTCACGGTTAGGCGGGGCAATAAAGTCGTTGTCGGCGGCGATGGCCAGGTAACCATGGGCCAATCCGTGGTGATGAAGGGCAATGCCCGCAAGGTTCGTCGTTTATATAACGATAAGGTCATCGCAGGCTTTGCCGGCGGTACAGCCGATGCGTTTACATTATTTGAGCGCTTTGAGGCCAAGCTTGAAATGTATCAGGGGCATTTAACGCGTGCCGCGGTGGAAATGGCCAAAGATTGGCGTACGGACAAAATGCTTCGTCGTCTTGAAGCCTTATTGATCGTCGCTGATGAGAAGGCCTCATTGGTTATCACGGGTAATGGCGATGTCATTGAGCCTGAAAACGGCATGGTGGCCATTGGCTCCGGTGGTTCGTATGCGCAAGCGGCTGCACGCGCACTGATGGAGAATACGGATATGAGCGCCAAAGACATTGTGCAAAAAGCCTTAAATATTGCCGCGGATATTTGTGTGTTCACCAACCACAATATCGTGATTGAAGAATTAGGGTAAGTCATTATCCACAAAATAGAGAGTAACCATGAGTACAGCATTAATTGAACAGTCGATGATGACGCCTAAAGAAATTGTCTCGGAGCTTGATCGTTTTATTATCGGCCAAAGCGATGCCAAGCGAAAAGTGGCGATCGCACTCAGAAACCGTTGGCGCCGTATGCAGCTTGATGAAGAGTTGCGTCACGAAGTCACACCCAAAAACATCTTAATGATTGGCCCTACGGGTGTCGGTAAAACCGAAATTGCGCGTCGATTAGCCAAGCTTGCGAAAGCCCCGTTTATTAAAGTGGAAGCGACAAAGTTTACGGAGGTCGGTTTTGTCGGGCGCGATGTGGATTCGATTATTCGCGATTTGGTCGATCAGGCGGTGAAGATGCAGCGCACCATGGCGATCAAGCGCGTGCGCCAGTTAGCTGAAGAAGCGGCCGAAGAGCGTGTGCTCGATGCTTTGCTGCCTAAGGCTAAAGGCGGATTTATGAACGCGCCAGAAGAACCTGCGGAGAAAGAAAAGCACGGCGATACACGCGCGAAGTTTAAAAAGAAACTGCGTGATGGCGAGCTGGATGATAAAGAAATTGAAGTGCATTTGGCGGCCGTTTCGGTGGGTGTGGAAATCATGGCGCCTCCGGGTATGGAGGAAATGACCAGTCAGCTCAGTAGTATGTTCCAAAATTTGTCTAGCGATAAGAAAAAAACACGCAAGATGAAAGTGAAAGACGCGATGAAAGCGCTCACGGAAGAAGAAGGCGGTAAGCGGGTTGACGAGGAAGAAATCAAACGTTTTGCTATTGAAAGCGTGGAACAAAACGGTATCGTGTTTATCGATGAAATCGATAAAATCTGCCGGCGTGGTGAAAACACCAGTGGCGGGGATATTTCTCGCGAAGGCGTGCAGCGCGATTTGCTGCCTTTAATCGAAGGCAGCACGGTCAACACTAAATACGGCATGGTGAAAACCGACCATATTTTGTTTATTGCCTCAGGCGCATTTCATTTGGCGAAGCCTTCAGACTTGGTGCCAGAGCTTCAAGGCCGCTTGCCGATTCGTGTGGAGCTAAAAGCCTTGATGACGGAGGATTTTATACGAATTCTAGTGGAGCCTAAAGCGTCGCTCACTGAGCAGTACACGGCGTTGATGAAAACTGAAGGTGTGAGTCTTAGTTTTGCCGAAGATGGGATTCGTCGCTTGGCTGAAATTGCTTATCAAATCAATGATCGCCAGGAAAACATTGGCGCACGTCGTTTGTACACGGTGATGGAGCGTTTGCTAGAGGATATTTCATTCCGTGCTGCCGATGCAGGCAATGAGTCGATCACAGTGGACAAAGCTTATGTGGATCGTTTCTTGCGTGAAGTGGCCGAAGACGAAGATTTGAGCAAATACATTTTGTAAGCGCTTCTGCCTTGCTCCATAATGTGGCATTCTGAATGCCAAAAGGAGCTTGTATGGTTGTAAAGGCAGGTAATGCAGCAGGGCGTGAAGCAATTAAAGCTTGGCGCTCTGATCTTCAAAACAATGTCTATTCGGGCGATGTGGATTTCCAGCACACCGTTTCTTTGTACCTTGATAAGGCTGTTCAAGATGCGCTTGTAGACTTTGGTGAGATCGTGGCCAAACAGATTGAACCCTTGGTTGAACTTAATAACGAGCGAGAAAATTTACCCCGTTTAAAGCAATACGACGGTGCGGGCGATCGAGTGGATCACGTGGAGCATCACCCAAGCTATGTGGCAGTGGGTGATCTTATTTACGGATCAAAGATGCTCGCGCGATTGCGTCAAGCTGGCGGCCTCACAGAAAGCCTCGCGTTTTTTTATTTGTCTGGCCAAGCCGGTGAGGCGGGGCATAACTGCCCTTTTGCCTGCTCTGCAGGCATCGTGCGTGTCTTGCAAAAAGTTAATAATGTCCCTAACGCCGAATATTACCTTGATAAGCTCACGCAGCCTTCGTTTTCAAACAGCTACACCGGTGCGCAGTTTTTAACGGAAATCCAAGGCGGCTCTGATGTGGGTAAGAATGCTTGCCAGGCGTACCAAGATGAGCAGGGTCATTGGCGTATTAGCGGTGAGAAATGGTTTTGTTCGAATGCCAACGCTGATTTGATATTAATGACCGCGCGTTTTGATGAAAATCAGCCAGGCACCAAAGGCTTGGGTTTGTTTTTGGTGCCCGCTGTGCTGGAGGATGGCGCGCGCAATGGATATTTTATTCGCCGCCTTAAAGAAAAAATTGGTACACGCACCATGGCCTCTGGTGAAATTGATTTTGAAGAAGCGCTGGCTTACCCTGTGGGCGAGTTGGAAAACGGCTTTAAGCTTGTCATGGAAAACGTACTGCATTTATCCCGCTTGTGCAACACTGCATGTATTTTAGGCATGGCACGCCGTGCCTACACGATTGCACGTGCTTATGCCAAGCACCGCGAGGCGTTCGGCCAAGCGATTATTCATTACCCGTTGGTGCAAGAAAACTTGGCGCGCATTAAGGTTGAAAATACCGCGATGACGGCAGGGCTCTTTGCCACACTGGCTTTGCAAGATGTGTATGATTTGGGCCATCAAGCACACGAGAAAACTCAGTTATTGTTGCGTTTGTTAGCCAACCTTAATAAATACCTTTCGGCAAAGCTATCGGTTGAGCATATTCATCATTGTTTGGATGTCTTGGCGGGTAACGGTGCGATCGAAACTTTCTCGGCGATGCCGCGTTTGTTTCGCGACAGTATAGTCTGCGAAAATTGGGAGGGCACGCATAACACCTTGTTTATGCAAACCTTGCGCGATTGTTTAAAGCTGGATATTGACCGGGTCTTTTCAAGTTATGTGGAGAGTGAGCTTGCGAAGCTTTATGATCCGCGAAAAGCAGCGATTGAGATAGCATTGGCAAAATTTGTTCAACAGGGTGAGGCTCTGCGCCAAAGTGAGCCGGTGCTTCAAAGCTTGCTCATCAAAAACCTGGTGTATGAAATGGGCCTGCTCTTTTCAGGTCTGCATTTATTGCGTGAGGCTTATGATCAAGACAAGGCGGGGAATAAATCAGCCTGTTTCGATTACTTTTCTCGCCTGCATTTTGAGCGAAACCTCAAGGTTGATGAGAGTCTGCTTGGCTTGATTCAAGCGGTGCTTTGACAGCGGATTTAGTATAAATCCGTCGCACCTCATTGTATTCCTCTTCAGAGAGCGGTTGATGAGATGACGATATTTGCGCTGAGCATAGTAGCCCCTCTTATTGTGGGTATAAAATCACAAGCATCCGTTTTTAACCGCATCGTGGAGGATGAGGCGGTTCGATATCCGAATGGTCTGTGTGAGTCAATTAATGTTCATTGCGTTGCGTGTGTCACCTTGTTAAAGCAGATCATTCACTTTGCAGCCGATCAAAACGCCGGGTTTTTGTTAAGTCTTCCAGATGTTTTGAAAAGCATCTCACGGGTCCGGCCTGAATGCGCGCAATCTTTTGCGCCTTAGGCGCGTTTGCTATTCAGAGCGGGCTTTCGGCCCGCCCTGAAACTTGCTAATTCAGCGATTACTGCCTTGACAAATCAAAGCCTTAACATCAAAATAGCGCCTTCCTGTAAAGGAGCACGCTGGGACATCGCCAAGTTGGTAAGGCACGGGGTTTTGATCTCCGCATCCGTAGGTTCGAGTCCTACTGTCCCAGCCACTTGACGAAAGGCGACCTCATGTCAGACATGATCCTCTTCACGGGCAATGCCAACCCCGAGCTCGCTGAAAAAATCGCGCAACGCTTAAACACGCAGCTCGGTAAAGCCGAGGTGAATCGCTTTAGCGACGGCGAGATTTCTGTCACGATCAAAGAAAATGTGCGCGGTTCTCATGCGTATATTATTCAATCGACCAGCGCGCCGGCGAATGAAAACTTGATGGAGTTGGTCATTATGGCCGATGCCTTGCGCCGCTCTTCAGTGAAAAGTATTACAGCGGTGGTGCCTTATTATGGTTACGCCCGCCAAGATCGCCGTGTGCGTTCAGCCCGTGTGCCGATCACCGCGCGCGTGGTGGCCGACATGATGGCTTCTGTGGGAATCGGCCGCTTAATGACGGTGGATTTACACGCCGACCAAATTCAGGGCTTTTTTTACAGCCCGGTAGATAACGTCTACACCACGCCATTAATGTTGCAAGACATTAAAGCTCGCTACCCAGATTTAGATAAGTTGATGATCGTTTCACCCGATGTCGGTGGCGTGTTACGCGCGCGGGCCTTGGCGAAACAATTGCCGGGCTCCGATTTGGCGATTATCGACAAGCGCCGCGAAAAAGCGAATGAATCCGAAGTCATGCACATTATTGGTGATGTTGCCGGTGCGAACTGCATTATTGTCGATGATATTATTGATACAGCCGGCACCATGGTCAAAGCTGCGCAAGCCTTGAAAGAGTCCGGTGCGAACAGTGTGGTGGCCTATGCCACGCATCCTGTGTTGTCTGGCCCCGCGATTGAGCGTGTGGCCGGCAGTTGTTTGGATGAGTTGGTGGTCACCGATACCATCGCGCTCACGGCTGAGGCTCAAGCGTGTTCAAAAATCCGCCAAATTAGCATTGCCTCAACCTTAGCGGAGTCCATTCGCCGCGTGAGTGGCTCGGAATCGTTGAGCTCTTTATTTTCGTAGCCACCGTCTTGGATAACCCGGGAGAAATCAAACCCGAATTATCGCCCGTCTTCGCATTCGCTACGACGAGGCTCAATCCAGGCACATTTTATGGCTAATTGAGAGCGAACGACGGTGAGCGCGGCAATCTTTTGAATTAACCTGGAGATTGCCGCGTCGCTACGCTCCTCGCAAAGACGGTTGCTACATGCACGAACAAGCAAGGAGC
>PCWT01000052.1:31620-42235 GCA_002796245.1 Gammaproteobacteria bacterium CG11_big_fil_rev_8_21_14_0_20_46_22
GCACAAGCACGCCTTCCTATCTTTTTTATAAATTTCCTTTGGCGATTACCCATTCTGTGGTTATAATGACCGCCTTTTGAGCCAACCCACAGACGAAGTGGAGTAAGAACAATGTCAGAACTTGTACAATTAGAAGCCCAAACGCGGGATACACACGGTAAAGCCCAAGCACGTCGCATGCGTCGTGAAGACGGCAGGGTGCCAGGTGTTGTTTACGGTGCGAAAAAAGCGCCTGTCAGCATCAGCTTGCCGCACAACAAAGTGGTCAAAGCGCTTGAGCATGAATCCTTTTATTCACAAGTATTGGATTTGAAAATCGACGGCAACACTGAAAAAGTTGTGCTAAAAGATTTACAACGCCATCCCTATAAGTCTGTGATTTTGCACATGGATTTCATGCGCGTCGACGCAAACTCGAAGTTGACGATGACAGTGCCGTTGCACTTCATCAATGAAGAAGCCGCGGTGGGTGTGAAACAAGGCGGCGGTGTGATTTCACACAACCTGACCGAAGTTGAAGTCATCTGCTTGCCAGCGGACTTGCCTGAGTATATCGAAGTGGATATGGCGGCCATTGGGCTAGACCAAACCTTGCATTTGTCAGACATTCAATTGCCAAAAGGTGTTGAGATCGTTGCGTTAACACACGGCGATGATCACGACTATGCCGTAGTCGGTATCAGTGCACCAAGAGCGCAAGAAGAGATTCCTGACGGCGCGCCACAAGCCGGTGAAACTGAAGTACTTGGCGAAAAATCTGGCGACGGTGAATAATACTGCCGATATCCGAATGATTGTGGGCTTGGGCAACCCAGGCTCACAATATGAAAACACTCGCCACAATATTGGTTTTACCTTTGTCGATGAGCTTGCCAGAATCCACGGCGGCCAATTCAAACTTGAGAAAAAATTCAAAGCTTACGTGGGCAAAGTGCCTATCGATGGTCGTGAAATCATTCTACTCAAGCCCGATACCTTTATGAATTTAAGTGGCGACGCTGTGCAAAAGGCCTGCCATTTCTATAAATTTAAACCTGAGAATCTTTTGATTGTCCATGACGAGCTTGACTTGCCAGTGGGTGAGGGTAAGTGGAAATTCGATGGCGGTCACGGTGGTCACAATGGCCTTCGTGATATCACAGCCAAGCTTGCCAGTGCGGCGTTTTACCGTTTGCGCTTAGGCATTGGTCACCCCGGTCAGGCGCATTTGGTGTCTCACTATGTGCTGTCCAAACCTCAAAAAGAAGAAGCTATCGCGTATGATGCTTGCATCAGCGCGGCACTTCACAGTCTTTCTTATCTGCTAGAAGGCGATCTTCTGCGCGCGATGAATGCGTTTAATTGAGGGCGCTAATCTCTACGCAAAATGCTCAAAAGTTCATCTTGAAAATCACGCGCAGCTTGCACGCTGCCCGTGATGCCATTAACCATAATGGAAAATACCAGCGTCTGGCCGTTAATCGTTTTAATGTAGCCTGATAGCGTTGAGATACCGGTCATTGAGCCGGTTTTGGCTTCTACGCTGTTTTTCATATCAGGGCTTCGCATGCGTCGCCATAATGTGCCGTCTGTACCGGCTTCGGGCAAGCTTTCGATAAAATCTTTACGCAGGGCTTTGTCTTGATTGACGACGTATAGAAGCCGTGTGATTTGCAAGGGCGTGAGTAAGTCGTAGCGCGAGGCGCCTGCGCCATCACGCAAGCTGGCACGTTGGAAGTTAATGCCCGTTTTGTCATGCAAAACATTTTCGATTTCATCGGTGCCGAGCAAAAAGGTGCCTTGGCCGTATTCCTCGGCGCCCAAGGTTTTGGTGAGGCTTTCGGCGTAAATATTATTCGAGTCTTTCATCATGGTGATGATCAAGGTTTTAAGCTTGGCCGATTGTTTTTCACTCACCACGTTCAAGCCTTTGGGCGCTTTGCCGGTTTTAATGCTGCCGGTTAATTGAACATGATTTTCGACGAGCGCTTTGCGGATGATGCGCTCGGCGAACAAGGCCGGGTTTCGAAGCGCGAGCTTTAAGCCTTTGGGTTTATCATCGATGGGCCAGCAGCCGGTTAATTGATAGGTATTGTCATGGCTCACGTTAACAACCAAAGAGCAGTAGCGCATAGACTGTGCAAAAGTCACTGTTTTAATGTGGCTAGGCAGTTGACTAGTGTAGGCGCGGCCAATCGGGCTCGTGTAAACTTTTGCCGGTTTGTCTAAGGTTTTGTTCGGCACAATTTGGAAATACAGCGCATTTTGATTAATGAGGATAGCGCTAATGGGCGCCGTGTAATACCACACATGATCTTCGTACGATGAGCCGGGTGCATAGTCGGGCCGTGAAAAGCGTGAGTCGTCTAAAATAATGTTCCCACGAATTCTGTCAATATTGTGGCGCTTAAGTTCGGCAATAAAATGCTGTACGTCTTCTAGCGTGAGCGTGGGGTCACCGGAAAAAATAATATACGCATCACCGTTTAAAGTGTGCCCGCTGATATGCCGCTTGTTCAGCATTAAGCGTGTGCTGTAGTGATAATTGGGGCCAAGGCGATACAAAGCCGCGGCTGCCGTGAGCAGTTTCACATTGCTGGCCGGTGCAAACGTTTGGTAGGCATTGTGTTCGTAAATAATTTTGCCGTTGTCGGCGCTCATGACAGCCACACCAATATGTACTTCGGGTAGACTGTGTTTGATCAGCGTGTTGATTTGTGCGCTAGGGTTTGCGCAGAACACGGCGGCGCTAGCAACAATTGGCCCGAGTAAACTCAGGCCAATGAATCGTTGCACGGTCCTTTTAAGGCGCATTATTTCTTCTTGCGCGCCGTGGTTTTTTTAGTGGTTTTTTTTGCTGTTGATTTCTTTGCCGTCGTTTTCTTGGCGGGGGCTTTCTTAGCTTTTAGCTTTTTAGCATAGTCTTTTTCAAACTCAGCCATGGCTTTTTCCATGTAGGCTTCCATGGCGTTGCCTTTGGCATCCATGTCTTCCAGTGCGTCGATATAGCCGGCGCTATACACTTCTTCAAGTGCCTCGTTCAGGTGGTGATCTAGCGCATCTTTCTGTTCTTTAAGTTGCGTTTTTAACGTTTTGTTGTCTTCACGTAATTTTGCGACTTGCTCACGTAGACGAGTCACTTGTGTGTTAGCGGTTTTTTTTGCTGGCATGGTATAGCTCCTAAATAATGTGGCCTCATTGTGCCGATGTCTCGTTGAAAACACAAGGTCAAATGAAGCAAGTGCGTCAGTGACCCAGCAAGAGCCCCTAAACCGTATACCGCGGTTTATTGGGTCGCAGGGTGAAGAAAATGAAAAAGAGAATCAAGGCCAACACGGACTGCGATGCAAACATCACTGGCATGTCGAAGATGGCATTTTTGTGAATAATACTCAAAATGCCGGTGCTGAGTGAGGCGATACCCATTTGGAAAAAACCCATCATGGCAGAGGCCGCGCCGGTGACGTGTTCAAAGGGTAGTAGCGCATCGGCGGTGGATAGCGGAATCACAAAGGCGATGCCGGCAAACACGATCATCACGGGAATCACGGTGATCAGTAACGATTTATTCATTAAGCCTGCTAGAGCGAAAATACCTAAAATACCCGAGCCCACGCACATCAGCACAATGCCTGCGAGCACAAGATTGTTTTCTTTAAAGCGGCCGGTGAGAAAATTACAGCAGGCCGCACCAATCACAAAGCCGATTAAGACGCCCACGGCGATGATTAAAATCGCGATGGATGACATGTGCAACACATCCACCACCAAATTGGGTGCCGCAATCAAGGCATCGTACACAATCCCGATGGCCAAGCCCATGATCAGCAAGTGCGGTAAATAGTATGGATCTAGCATGAGCGAGCCATAATGTTTGAGCATCAATATCGGGTTGAGCGCGTTTTTGTCTTTGTGATGATTTGTTTCGGGTAAAAAGAAAATTAAACTGATAAATAGCAGTAGCGATAAGATCACAAGCACCAGAAAGTTGGCGTGCCAGCCAAACCGCGCATCCACAAAGCTGCCGACGATGGGGCCGAGCGCTGGTGCAATCGCAAAGGCGCCGTAGACTTTAGCAAACACATGACCCCGCTCACTTTCGGGGTAAGCGTCTCGGATACAGGCGCTGGCAATGACGCCGCCGGCGCAAGAGCCAATGGCTTGCACAAAACGCCCGGCAATCAGCTGCCAGATGCTAAACGAAAATAAACACACCAATGAGCCAATCACAAAAACCATGGCGCCCGAGAGCATAATCGGCTTGCGGCCAAAACGGTCAGACACTGGCCCGTAAAAGAGTTGGCTAATGGCATAACCTAATAGATAAGATGTCATGGTCAGCTGCACCAGGGAATAGTGCACGCCAAGTGAGTGGGCAATGCGTGGCAGCGAAGGCGTGTATTCTGTGTCACCAAACGGGCCAACCGAAACCATAAACACGAGAATGAGAATCGATGGCACCGCGCCTTTGACTTTATTAATCAACTTCTTGTCCCTGTCGTCAACGAGGCATTCAGTGTAACCAGTCTTGTCCAAGGCGGTCAAGGCGCCGATGAGAAAACGGGCGGCTAAAAAGCCGCTCGCATGAGATTAGAATAAGTAGCGGATACCGATATCTAAAAGATTGTTTTGGTAATAACCTTCCACTTTTTGACCTTCGTATTTTGATTCGATCTTCGCTGTACCAATGTGGCGGAACTCGCCGAAGACGGACACATTGTGCTTCACGTTGTAGCTCAAGCCCAAAATGCCCTGGTAGGCGAAGGCGGTATCAGTGTGATCGTAGTTGCCATCGTAGTGGTAGTCCGTGCTCACTCTTGCAGCACCCAAGCCTAGGCCGAAATAAGGTGTTAAAGCCGTACCCGTTGTGATGTCGTAGTAGCCATTTAACATGTAAGTCCAAGCGCTGGCATGACCACCGTTTAGTTGGCCATTGTTAGTGCTAGTGACTTTGTCGGTGCTATTTCGCAAATAGGTCACTGCAAATGCTGTACGCCAGTGTTGTGTGAAGCGGTAACCTGCGGCTAACTGGGCGTTCCAGCCAAGTTTGTAGCTTGCATCACCACCGATGCCTGCAGTTTGATCATATAGGTACTGATCTTGTAGATAGTTTCCACCGGCCATGGCTTCTGCATAAAAACCGTGCTGATTTGCTTGGCCTGCGTTACCGGCTACGGCCGTAGCGCCTGCTAAACCCAAGGCTAAAGCGCCTGCTAACGTGATGACTTTTTCCATTTACCTCTCCTTCCTGTATTGAATGGTAAAAAACGCTCATGACGATAGCTTTATCCTTGACGTTTTGCAAGCAGCGAAAACTTTACGGTCTGCTGTGATGTCCGTATAATGCCGCCCGAATCTATGACGAAGAGGCGCACATGGACAGACAAGCACCCGTGATCACTATCGACGGCCCAAGCGGTGTGGGCAAAGGCACCACCAGTCTATTGCTCGCAGATAAGCTCGCTTGGCATTTGCTTGATAGTGGGGCGTTGTACCGTGTGGTCGCGCTGGCCGCGACAAAGCGTGGCGTGTCCCTAGACGATGAGGCCACTTTGGCGGTATTAGCTGAACATTTGGATGTGCAGTTTAAGGCCAAGCAAGGCCAGTCGGCCCGTATTATTTTTGAAGGCAACGATGTGACCGACCAGGTTCGCACCGAGAAACAAGGTAACCTGGCATCCAAGGTGGCTAAATTGCCAGAAGTTCGCAAGGGGCTGTTTGCTCGCCAAAAAGCGTTTCAATCCCTGCCCGGTCTGATTGCCGAAGGTCGTGATATGGGCACCACCATTTTCCCCGATGCGGCCTTAAAGATATTCTTAACGGCAAGCGCTGAAGAGCGCGCCAATCGGCGCTTTGGGCAGTTGAAGGACAAGGGAATCAGTGTTAAACTCGCCGACCTTATCGCTGAAATTGCAGAACGCGATGAGCGAGATAGAACGCGAAGTGTCGCGCCGCTGATACCGGCCGAGGACGCGGTGGTGATCGATACCACCTGCCTCAACATCTCCGATGTGCTGTCTCGGGTAATAGTGGAAGTCAGGCGTTGCGGGCTTATAGCCTAAATCGTTTGGCCGTGTTTAATCATCTAACCTGAGTAAACCACTTTTTTGTATTGCCGTCATTGCGAGCGAACGGTAGTGAGCGCGGCAATCTGGCAAAAAAGAAACTCAGTTAAAAGGTAATATATAAATGAGTGAAAATTTCCAACAACTATTTGAACAAAGTGCCGCGTATAAACACATGCGCTCTGGCGATATCGTGGCCGGTACTGTTGTGGGTATGGAAAAAGATTTTGTGATCGTTAACGTCGGTTTGAAATCAGACGGTGCGATCCCTGTGGCGCAGTTTGAAGACCACCAAGGTCAGACTGATGTGAACGTTGGCGACGTGGTTGATGTCTATGTTGAAACCATCGAAGACGGTTTTGGTGAAACGCGTCTATCGTACGAAAAAGCGAAACGTGCCGCGTCATGGATTGAACTTGAAAAAAGCATGGAAGACAGACAAACCGTCATCGGTCACATCACAGGCAAAGTCAAAGGTGGCTTTATTGTGGATGTGAAAGGCGTGCGCGCTTTCCTACCGGGTTCTTTGGTCGATGTGCGCCCTATGCGCGATACGTCTTATTTAGAAGGCAAAGAAATCGACTTCAAAGTTATTAAAATGGACAAAAAACGCAGTAACGTCGTGGTATCACGTCGTGCGGTGGTCGAAGAAGAGCAGAGCGGCGATCGTAAAGCCTTGCTTGAAAACCTTCAAGATGGCCAAGTGGTTAAAGGTATCGTGAAGAACTTGACCGATTACGGTGTGTTCGTGGACCTTGGCGGGGTTGATGGTCTATTGCATATCACTGACATGTCTTGGAAGCGTATCAAGCATCCAAGTGAAATGGTGAAAATGGGCGACGAAATCGATGTGAAAGTGCTTCACTTTGATCGCGATAAAGGCCGTGTATCACTCGGTATGAAACAAATGGGCGACGATCCTTGGGTCGATGTTGCTGGCCGCTTCCCAGTGGGCACGCGATTGACTGGTCGTGTGACGAATATCACCGATTACGGTTGCTTTGTTGAAATCGAAAACGGTGTGGAAGGTTTGGTTCACATGTCTGAAATGGACTGGACGAACAAAAACATTCACCCAAGCAAAGTGGTTGCATTAGGCGAAGAAAAAGCGGTAATGGTCTTGGAAATCGACGAAACACGTCGTCGTATCTCGTTGGGTATGAAGCAATGCCAAGACAACCCTTGGGAATCGTTTGCTAAATCCTTCAAAGAAGGCGACAAAGTGAAAGGTTCGATTAAATCGATCACGGATTTTGGTATCTTCATCGGCTTGGATGGTCAAATCGACGGTTTGATCCACTTGTCCGATATTTCTTGGAGCGAATCTGGCGAAGCGGCTGTGCGCAACTTCAGCAAAGGCCAAGAAGTGGAAGCAATGGTATTGGGTATTGATCCAGAACGTGAGCGTATCTCTTTGGGTATCAAACAGTTGGACCACGATGTGTTCTCACAATACGTGAACGACAACCCAGTCGACAGCAAAGTCAGCGGTAAAGTGCTGGCTGTGTCTGAAGCCGGCGATTTGGATATCGAGTTGGCCGATGGCTTAAGCGCCCAATTGACCGTGGCTGAAATGACCAAAGACGCGATTGGCAAATACGCCGAAGGCGACAAAATCGAAGTGCGTATCGCGAACGCTGACAAGCGCTCACGCCACATCGAGTTATCGTTGAAAGCGAAAGCGGCTCGTAAAGCGGCACCTAAAGCGGCGGCAAACACCACATTGGGTGATTTGATCAAAGCGAAGATGGAAGACCGTGAAGAGGGTGATGCCTAAGGCATCACCTTTGATCGTGCGTGATGCGAGCGAACGCTAGTGAGCGTGGCAATCTTGCTCATGAATGTAGGATTGCTTCGTCGCTTCGCTCCTCGCAAAGGCGGTTGCGACACGCATCGATGACGATTACCGTTCTCTAACGGATACTGATGAGAGGTGTTGTGTCCGCTGCCGTACCGCTGTCCTGCTGTGGTCGCGCCGGGAAAAAGCAGCGGCTTAGGCCCCATACTAAGAAAACAACGGCGTAGGATGCGAGAATGCCGGCCAGTGTGCTTGTGCCACTAAATGCATTAACACCCATACTCATAATACTGAGAAGATTTCTCGCGCAAGCGGCGGCGATGGTTTCTGTATTTTGTGGCGGAAAAAAATTGAAGCTTTCTGTCTGGCAGCTTAGCGTTTGGTTGCCGTGGGCCAGGGGTGTGTTCAAGGCTTGCGTGGCAAAGTCACCCGAAGAGATCGCATCATAATAAATTTTGCCCGAATAACGCCAGGCGGCAAAGAAGGCCAGTGGCGCGGCTGTGCCAATGAGTGCTAATACGATAGATAGGGCAAGTCTTGCTCTTGGATGCTGTACGCTTGCGTTTACTGGCTTGTCTCTTTCCTTTCGGTATTCTTTAATTTCACGAATGATGTGTAGCACGTTTGCGCCAATGCAAAACAAAGCAGCTGTGATCGTCGGTGCTAAAAAAGATCGCACGGGGTCATACAGGCCGAGGAAGCTTTGTAACGTAGTAAAAAGACTATCTTTTGTGCCGGAAAACACCCTTGCTATATCCGCATCGTTAAAGTTGAGCAAGGTTTTACTTTTTGACAGTAGGTCACTGTTTGATAGAGCGGCAAAGCTTGTGTAAGCCATAACTGTTGGGCCAAACATGCACATCACAAGCGGCAAGGCAAAACCCCAAATGGTTTTGATATAACCCGGTGGGTTGAGTATGCTTTGACCGCAATGCTGAATGTGGCATTTTCTTTTGTGTCGAGCTGGGGTTTCTCCACCGCGGCCGGTCTTAAGAGCGGCGGGGGTAGCAGGAGTATGACTGTCTGGATCTGCCGCTCGTCGTCGATTCCCTGCCGCAAAAGTACGGGCCTGCGAACTGCTTGGTGGGCCTGCTAGGCTTTGTGTTGGAAGGTAGGGGGGGGCGGCGGCCGCATTTAAACTTAATTCAGTGCTGGGCCCCACCGGGTTCGTTGCTCTATCTGATGACGTTGCGGCAGGGGGTTGTTGTGTTGCTTGAGCGGCTGCAGGTGGTCGCTGCGGTAAGGCAAGGGCTCGTTGTTTGGCGGCGGGTTGATCGCTCTGCTCGCTCTGTGTATTTGGCTGCGGCATCGTAGGTGTCCTTTGGATTTTTTATTGGCGCTCATTTTAACACCAAAGTCTTAAGATTTTATTAACAATTAGCGCGTACACTGCATTTCAATTGATTATAAAATAATAGGTCAGCCGACGATGCGTCATTATTATGTCATTATTTTGCCTGAACACACTTTTGATCAAACACTTGCGGTGATTGGTGATATCGTTAGGCGCCTTAAAGATTTAGATGGGCTTAGAGGCAATAAATACAAGGTTCAGCAGGTTGGCAGCCTGACCTTTTCAGGTTCTATGGCTGAGCGTCATGGCTATCGGGATACGGCGGCGGTGGTTGTTTCGACGAACCAGCCTCTGGGTTCAGATATAGCAAGAGAATTGACCGATGAAACCGTTACTCGTGATACTGATATCAAAGTTGCGCTTGAACTCGTAAAGTATGATCCGACCCCTTACCTCAGGGTTGTCCAAGCTTTTCTGAACAAAATTAAAAAAAAGAAGTTTGTGAGTGAGAAATCGCCTGAAGTGCTTGCTCGCCAAGGCCGCTTGCGGGATTGGGCTTGCACCCCTTTGCCATTAGAGGATCGTTTTCAAACCTTTGTTGAGGTCAGGGGCCATCTAGAAGTGTTGTTTGAACTGGGTTTGGTTCATAAAGGCTCGGTTAATCAGCTGACGAGATTGATCCACGCTGACTTTGATGAAGCTGAGGGCTTGGATGAAGTTGAAGTTGCAAAAATCTCTGATTTTTTGCAGCGCCTCAAATCACCAGAGGATGCTCCTGTGCATACTCCAGAGCTTCTTGCTGAGCTAGAAAATGCGTATTATCGAGTGATCCAGTTTCAAAAAGAGCATCGTATTGCTTTAAACGATTGTGAGTGCTTGCTCGGGAATTTGCGTCAGGCGATCATTAAGGTTCAACCGGCTGCTGACGCCTGTGAACTGCGTCGAATCTATGATTTTTTCGAGATGCTTCAAGATAAACACGAATATACTCGGGCCAATCTCACCAAGTTGTTGAACTTCGAACAAAGAGTGGTGTATTTATACCAAAACACGAGGGTTGATGAAAAAGAAGCGAGTCGATTGATTGGAGGGATTAAAGCCTGGATAGCTGAAATTGAGAATCATCTCGAGACGGCTTCAGACCTTGCGAGTGATGTTCCAGAGCTTCCTCATGATGGCCCCAGAATTTTGACTAACGCCCCGCTGATTCCAGTACCACTGGCGGCTTCACCTGCGCCGGCTACTCCTGCAACTGCTTCTGTCGGTGAACCTGCGAACCAACCCGGCACACTTGACCCGGCGCCATTACCGTCACCGGGCCCAAGCTTGGGCCCTGATTCTATCGATGTGAAAATCAAAGAGGTCAATACCTTGGTCGCGCAGCCGCACGCGCCAGGGAGAGGCGAAGCCGACGGCGCGCAGCCCGCGGTAGCTGGCGATTTTCCGGAGAGCGTAGCGAGTCCTGAAAATCTTTCTGCC
>PCWT01000052.1:42249-52602 GCA_002796245.1 Gammaproteobacteria bacterium CG11_big_fil_rev_8_21_14_0_20_46_22
ATTAGCTGTCGCGTCAGTCGAGTGTGTTTCGGGGGCAGGGACGGCCGAAACACATCCTGAGACTAGCGACTCGCTTCTTCGATCCTTGGATGATCAGGTGTTTAGCCTGAATCGAGAGATAGAGGAGCTTGAAAAGCGAGCTGCTGGTGACGCGCAAGCAGAGGCTGATTTGCCCGGTTTGCAGGCAAGGCGTTCAGGCTTGGAAAGTAATATTGAAGATGCCAGGTTAAAGTTGCTCGAAGCCTACAAGGCTGAAAGCAAACGCTTGGATAACGAGCTTCAAACGCGCTCACAGTTGGTTGAGCAAGATAGTGGTTTGGAGGAGAGTGCTCGTCGAAAAGCCCTTGATGAGTTGGCTCGCGATATTGACCAAAGAAAGCAGGCGTTGTTGGATCGCTGTCAAGTTTTGTTTGTGTCTGATGATCAGGTGGTTGAAAGGAAAGCGATTATCGGTGGCTTGAGAGAAGAGGCTGCGCAGGCTAAGGCGCGTGTTGCAGAGCTTGAAGCGAAGCTTGCTGAGCTAAATAATTCCCCTTTAGATCAAAAAACTGGAGAGATCGAGAAGCTCACACAAGAGCGTGATAAAGCAAGGCAAGAGCTTTCTGTAATCCAGTCTAGCTTGAATGAACTAAGAGAAAGCCCTACTCAGTCATTGCCGTCTACAACTCCAGATATAGAGCACCTTTCTCGTCAAAATCGTGAACTTCGCCAGCAGCTTGCCTCACTTCAGTCTTCAGAAACTCAGGGGCCAAGAAGTTATACTCTAGCCTACTCAGATTACCCTGATGGTGATGTGGATTTTATAACACTTAGAGAAAAGTTTACTCTTTGGTTCACTCAATACTGTTCGTTTCTTAAGCCCGCACTGACTAAGGTTTTGGGAGAGTTAGATCGCTCACTGTCTTTTTTTAACTCTGGTGTTGCTAAAAGGCCTCCGGGTAGTGTAGTTGCTTTTCATGACTTTTCTGCTGATGTTATTTTACTTGAAGAAGTTAAGCAAAATTTCTCGAGGCTTGACCGACGTGTGTATGAGGTGCTTACTCATGGAAAAAACTGTTTGCGTTTGCAGGCTGGAAGCGAAGGCGATTTTGCTTTTTTCCTGAGAGATTTGATTCGCGCCATGGATGAAATGTTGGATTACTATGCGGACCAAGAGAATCGCGTCGCTCAAGAGGTTGGAGAGATGCTTGATGTTGCGGGTAAACACTTGGGAGAAGTTAGGAGCCAGGTTTTACAGGCAGCTCAGTTGACTGCCGGGTGTTTTGCTTTGCAACTAAATGAGTGTAAGCTTGTGGAATCGAAAGCCTCTTTGCCTTCGCCGGCGTTAGCGTTCGATGATGATGGAGAGATGGTGGCTTCTGAGTCTGCGCAAACAAAATCAAGTGATTTGTTTTCTCGGATTCAGGCTTTGTGTGAAAAAATTGCTGATCTCGGCGCGCATATTGTTAAAAGTGAAGCTGCAATTTTGCCGGAAGAGAAAAATAGCAAAAAAAACTTGCAGACGCTTTCTGCAAGTTTACGCGGGCTCCGTGGAGTTAGGCCTGAAAAATGGCAGGAGTGGCGTGAGTATAACGCTGTCTTAAGTAGCTTGAAGGTCAGCATAGACGAATCCGAAGGGGCAATTCGGAAAACTGTAGAGTTACTTAATGCTCAAATGGGGCGTGAATTAGCTTCGATGGGGGCGGTTAACTTAGATGATCATTCGGTTTCTATCACTATGTATAACTTAGATGTTCGCTCTGCCACTCCTATTATTGAAGAACCTGCGGCTGTTTTTTTTAACTGCTTCCCCGCGAGCCTACCTAACACGTGTTCTGTAGTCGTGCAACGAGCTTATCAAACTATACTCGGTAGAATTCAAGAAAATATTAGGTTGAGAGATAGTCGCGTATTAAACCTAAAAATGTTCTTGAACGATCCTAGAAATAATCGTGTGTTCATGTATGTTAAGGCTAGGCAAAAGTTAACGCTAGACGCTGAAAATGCACTGGAGGCTTTTAAGCAATCTGTTTGTCAAAGCTATGAAAGCAAGCGAATGGCTATAGTTGAGCTAAAGCGTCAGCAGAGTGAGCTGAAAGCAAGGCTCGCTGACTTGCTTTTAGAATTTAGAGAAAAGCACAACGAAGCTTATTGGCGTGCGATTAAAAAATATTTTAATACTGATCTTAAAAAGCAAGTTCTCGATTTATTTGATCAAATCGTAAGAAAACTCAAAGCAGCGGATGATTTTAATATTCAGCTTGACGACAATGTTCCGCAGGGCCTGCTGGATAAATTATGCGAGGCTGCTTATGAGATCACACATTTTGAGGCGCTCAATCTTGAGCGCATGGCCTCGCTTATTGCAAATAAACCCGGCGAGTCTCAAAAACCGGCTTCATTTGCTTTGGTTTTCGCTTCTGGTTTAAGAAAAACGAATGATCTGGAAGAAAGTATGCGGGCCATGATTAAAAGGTTTGAGGATGTTCAAGGCTTTGATCGCTTTTTGACTGAGAGGGCTGTACCCGTTTCTGCGCTTTTGGGTGAACATCAAAAAGTTCGGGAAAGAGAAGATCAGTCCATAAGTAGATCTGCGCCGGAGGTTAGAGAGTATCTGGTTTTTGATTTATTGGTTTATTGGCTTGAGCAGGCTTTGCCAGTGTCGTATCAAACGCATGAGCATGCTATTTTCTTTTTGTCCTGGGCTTTGAGTGAGCTTGCAAAGCCTTCTCAGAGTGAAAATGAAAGCACCTTTGAAAGTCAACCTAGTAATCTATTGCTGGCTTTCCGTGACTTTGAGAGCCAGTTTGGCTCATCTCTATTGCCAGAGCTTTGCGGTATAACAGCAGCACTTTCGGATCGCTTATACCCACGTTTAGCGAATCTGTTTGGTGATGATTACTATCTTCCAGAGCCGGGTCTTTTTTCTACAGCAGTTTATACCAGAAAGCCAAGGGTTTCCGTTCAAGTTGAGGCGCCAGACCCGATGGCGCTCGCTAGGCTCAAAAGGGCTGAGAGAGAGTGTAAAGAAGCAACGGCAAGGCATGAGAAACAGTACGATAGTCTTCAGGAAATTAACTCAGCTGCTGGTTTCGTCAGGTTCTTAATAGAAAATAATATTGCTTATCGTGCTGACCTTTTTCCTGAAGCTGGGCCACTGAATGCCGGAACTGCTGAAAGGGGCCCCGTAGTAAACAACAACAGTGTTGCGGCGAGAACAGCGGCTTTTGGCGAGAAGTTCAACCCGTTGTCTGCGCGACGACCTCCACCGGGAGCTGGCCAGCTGCCTGAGGCGTCAGCAGTGCGCCAAGCTGATGTTGAACACAGACCATTTAATCTATACAAAGTTCTATTTGAGTTGATAAGGGCAAGAAACTTCTATCGGGCAGATCCCAGGTTAGCGTTTGAAGGGATTCGAGATCATTTACTTGATTGGCTAGCGAATGAGGTTAATTTATCCGGATACATTCAGTCAGAGGCAAGAGTCGAGGCTAAAAGTGGCCAAATTGGTGTCGCACTCATTGGCTTAAGAGATTGTTTGATTACTTTTGGGATGGGGGAGGCTTCTGCTGTTGAGGTTGCTTCGCAAATAATCCGGGGTGAAAAGGATATTCGTGAGTGTTTGGCTTCGGTCTTGCCGACTGTACAAGACGAGCCTTGTTTTGTGTTGCTGGAGGGGCTCGCATCAGGTTTATCAGCTGTGCGCGAACAGGCACAAGCCAAAGAATGCGAGGAGCTAGAACGTTTGGCTCAAGAGCGTGCTGCTAGAGAAGCTGAGGCGGAAGCGAAAAGACAGCAAGATCTAAAGGTTAGGTTAAGCGAGTCAACGGCTGTGCTTGACTCGATTAAGCAAAGCGTTTCTTTTTTTTCTCAAGAACTTGGCTCAAATGTAGGAGCGTATGGAAACAAGAAGGTTGAAATTGAAGAGATTCTAAAGGAGCTTGAGCAAGCTATTTTGGATTATGCGACGCAGCCTGCAAAATCTACAAGCAACATGAAGATCATTACTCAGACGGTTGGTAGCCAAACTGAGGCTGATATTGCTCTAGCTTCTATAGACAGCTTAATACAGCGCTTAGCAGTATCGCTGACACTTAGAAAAAGATTGCTTGAAAAGCTTGATACAGTTTTTAGCGATGAACAAACGACTGATTTTTTTGGGAGAGTGGGCGGTTATACAAGCAAGTTGAGGGTCATGGTTGCTCAGCTTCAAGCGATTGATTCTTCTCTTCAAGAATTTAATGAAGTTGATGTTTGCTCATTGAGTCAGAGGTCTCATGATTTAAATGTGCAGGTGGCCAACCTCATTGATCAATTAAAACCATTTACGGTGATGCTGTGGTCTTCGTTAAAAGATGAGAGAAAGCCTGCATTAGAGCTTCATTGTCGAGAATTGACAGAAGTGATAGAGCTCGCCAAAAATCGCGCTAGAGAGCTTTCGGATTTTGCAGCTGAGCAAAAAGCCAGAGCAGAAGCTGAGGCTAACAAGCGCGAGCGTGAGGAGGCTGAAAAGCGTGAACGTGAAGAGGCTCAAAGGCTTGCTCGTGAGGAAGTTAAGCGTGATATCGAAAGGCTTATTGAGGAAAACGAACTGAAGCACATTGAAAGTGAGCTTGACACTGCGCATGGTAATTTAAAGGATGCACGCAAAGCAGTTCATGACGCATCGGGTCTGTGTGAGAAAGCAAAGGGTGTTCTTTCTAATGCCTGTGATAAGGCCTTGGCCGACCTCGAGGCTATGAAGCGTCAGGAGTATGATTTAACTAATATTGAACATGCGCTGGCTCGTCTTGCACAGGATGTTTTTTTGGCTGATGTGAGTCGGGCGTCAACTAAGCTTTTGGATACGAAAAATGATTTTGAGCAAAAGAAAGCGGTTGTAGAAAGTAAACAACGAGCTGCTGTTGATAAAGCGAATAGTGCAGCAAAAGAGTTACAGGCGCTGAAAACAAGCGGTGAGGTTTTGTTAGAAAAAGCTCGTCAATGTGGTTTTCTCGAGAGGACTGTGTTGGCTGAGTATGTTCAGCGCTCTGGAGTTATGATTGAGACGGGTTTGGTGGATTATCAGGCTCAGATTAATCAGTCGCAACTGCCAGAAGTGCCAGAAGTGCCAGAAGTGCCAGAAACAGCCGTTGACCTTGGATCACTGAATTTGCAGTGTGCTGAAGTATTGGCAGGTTTGAAAACGAAGCAACAACGCTTGAGTGATTTGGCGAATTTGCAACAAACCATCAGTGAGCTTGTTAATGGCCGTCAGATCGATGAAGCCAACAAAACATTGTCCGCAGCGTTCGCGCCTTTGGCTGAAGCTCAATCTCGTTTGATTAAAGCCAAAACCAATTTTGAAGCTTCTGAGATAGCATTCAAGACTCAGCATGTTCGTGTTAGCGGAGAAATTGCAGCGATAAATCCAGAAAATATAACAAGCTCTCAACAAGCTGAGCAGAGTATAAAGATATTAACTCAGGCTGATTTTTTAACATCGGTGAATACAATGGCGACAGAGCTTAATCAAGCCGGCGAAAGATTATCTCAAGCTTCCAGGCAAGTCTCAGGCATGCAGGCGGCTTGCAAGGACGCCTTGAGCGCGCAGCGCGAAGTGCTAAAAGACCTGAGGGCCCGGGGTGCTCAGCTTTTAGAATCTGCGAAAGCGTCGAACATCGATGCGTCAGCACTTGCTAAATTACAAGCAGAACTTGAGGCTGCTCTAAACGATGGCGGCTTGCTGGCTAATTTTCAGGCACAGCTTGGTGATGATGCTCAGGAGCTTGGATTCACGGCGGTTAATCCTGAAAACTTGCGTCGCGAGCGCGATGCCAAGCTTGCCTTGGTAAAAGCGAAGCAGGTTCAGTTAGCTGAGCTAGAAGCAGCGCAAGAGCGCGAGCAGAAGTCAGAGGCTCTCGAGCGTAAGGAGCGTGTTACAAGGCTTCGTTATGAGGTTGAGGCCACCATTCGTGAGAATGATATTGCTGTGCTGAGACAGCCGATTGATGAACTCTTACGTAAACTGGATGATCTAAGGGATCAGCATCGACATCAAGTGACGGCTGAAGTTATAGCGTGTCGAGAGTTTCAGACGGCATGTGCTTCTGCGCTTGATCGCATCGCTAGAGTAAAGTCTGCTGGCGATGACAATCTCAACACAATCCCTGAGAAACTGAGGCAGCTGAATGCACAGACTATAATGGCGGATGCTCAAATAAAGCTGGATGCTTTAAACAAAGCAAGAGGGTGCGTGAAACGCCTGGCGTTCGAAGCTAATGCTCTCTGCGATACTGCTTTGAAGCAGCTGGCCGAGCTTCGTGAGAAACTTAGAATATTAAACAACCCAACACTGCCTGATTTGCTTAAGAGGTTAACTGGGTTTGAGCAAGAGATTAATCCTCAGTCAATTCTTGAGCTTCAGGCGATTATTCAAGCCGCTTTGGCCGATAATGGCATCCTTGCAACCCTTCAAGAAAGTTTTGCTGACCAAGTGGCTGCTATTGATTATCCGAAGGCGGAGCTTGGTGAAGTTGAAGGTGAGCTTAAGGCTGTGCGTGCTGCGCTTGAAACTAAGTTTGGAGAGTTGGGCGGTGCATTGCGAGCTAAAGTTGAGCAGGGCATTAGCGCTTTGAATGGCTTGATCAGTACTTATGCTCGTGAGAAAAAAGCGCTTGAGGCCGATTTGGCTGAATACTCTGGACAGCGAAGCAGGTTTGCGCAGGATGAGCTAATCGTTTTAAGGGCGAGTATTGCACAGGTTGTGCAGCAGGTCCCACCTTTAACGCCTGCTAAAGATGTGAGGGGTCTTACTCAACAGCTTAGGTCCGTACAGAGCAGTTTGGCTAAATTTGCTGAAGTTGAAAAGTTGAGAGATCGACTGCTTGCCCAGCTTCAAGATGTGCAGCCTCAATACCAGCCTTTGTGTGATCGGTGTGATACCCTTATGGACCTTTCTCAGAGATGCCGCGCTGAATTTGAGTTGACGCTAAAAACAGCACAGCAAGACACTGATCTTAGAGGGGCGGTCGAGGCGCTTCGCGATCAGCTGCCGGACAGGGCGAGTGTTTTGCAAAAACCTCAGGCTCTTGATGATTTACTAACGGACTATCGCAAGACTTTAGAGGGTGCTTTCTTAGCAGAAAAAACAAGGCTTGGCCAGAGTTTGCAAGACATCCCAAGAAGAATTCGGGAACTTGAAGCTGAGGCCCAAAAGCGTGAGCAGTCACTTAAGCAGCTTACAGGGGCAAACGATAACTGTGTGCGTGCGCATCAATCGAGCCTCTCTTTGTTGGTGAAGGTAAGAAATGGCTCCGATAGGCTGGTTGCTCAATATAAAGATTTTTTATCGAGTCTTGCTAATCAATCTACTCCAAAGCCATTTAATGAAACAATTCAAAGTCTAGAGAGAAAAAGTGCGCGAGAACTTCAAGCCAGTGTTAGAGCGTTGGCAGAGTACCAGGCTGATTTAGATCGCCTTTCTAAATCAATAAACGATAGTAATGTGCAGCATCAGCTTTTGATTTCGGCTGAGCAGGGGCTGAAAACATTAAAACAGGCTTTTGAGCGAGAGCGTGATGCGCTTAAAACAGCGATTGAGGTATTCAGGCAGCAGCTTGAGTCCAGTAAAAGCAGTCTAAAAGTTCCTGATATTCAAGCTCAGGGGCAGGTCTTGGCGGATTTAGAACGTCAGTTAGCCGAGTTGCGTGCTGAGTACGAAACAATGATTCAAGAGCTTGGTGCGCTTTCACAGAAAGCTCAAGAAAACCAACAAGCGTTGCTTGATGCAATTTCTGCTCAAAGAAGACAGGCTCAGCTCTTAAGTGAAGCCACTGAATCCAGGCGACGAGTTTTAATCGACGATTATAAACGCCTACATGGAGCGTTTCTTGATGATTGTCGGGGCTACCGTTCGCCTGCGGTCATATCGGTTGAGGTGGAGATTCCCGCGGTTGAATTTGCTCGTATTAATGAGGCATCGAATCTTGGTGAAATACGCCAAGAAATAGATCGTTTATCTGATTTAAAGAGTCTCTGTGAAGAACAACTGCGTAGGTTAAATGAGCTCAAAAGGGATTTGGGTAGAGATGTTGCTGTATGTCGCGATAATCTGGCTCAGAAGGAGGCAAGCCTTGCAAAAGAGTTGGGTCGTTTGCGTAAAACTGCGACTGAGTTGTCGGCTTTGGGTTTAAAGGATTCAGGTTTGGATGCTGCGGCTCAGTTGTCTGACACTGCTGTTAGCAATGCTCGCGCAAGTTTAGAAGCCGCAGATAAAGCTGCTGTGTCTGACATTGCTCAGCAAGAAACCACGCTAAATGCTAATTGTAAGAAACTGGGTGCTGCTATTCTTCAGCTTAGAGGCGCGATTGAGGCTGCCGAACGGCGTGAACGTATCGCGCGGCAAAGGGCCCTTTTGATACCAAGTGCTCGAGCTGAGAATGCGAGATTTAATGAAATTTGCGCGAATAGCTCGGCCATACGCATGCCTTTTTTGGGAGAAGAGCTGCAGGAGCTGGGGTGTGCGTTTGGGTTTTCTCGCGTCGCTGCCTTCTCAGCAAACCAAACCTCGGCTGTAACGCCTGGACTTCGTGGTGTTGCTGCGACCTTAAAACCTAAAGACATACAAAAATACATGAGCTTGACTCAGGCTATCGGTCATACAGGGTTCTCGGCTTTGGAGACGCTTCTTAAAGACATTAATGGGCTAAAGAAAACCAACAAAGAGCGCGCTGTCTATCTTCGCCAATTTATTCGCCAGGTGTTTTCTCAGTGTTTAGAGGTTCGGCTTGCGGCTGATCAAATTAGTCGGCGCCATCATTTGTCGATTGCTGCTGTTAGGAGTTCTTTGCCACAGCTCAAACAGTTATATACGCCGTTGCCTCGAGAGCCGGAAGATTTGCTTGTGCGCGCTATTGAGCTTGCCAATGCTATTGAGTCTCGTGTGGGGGCTTTGTGGCAGACTTATGTGACATCGGCTTGTAGGATTAAAGGTTATATTAATGATGATGTGGCAACAGCGGCAGCGGTCAGACTGTCGGAAGATGGGGCTGGTTCTGTGTCTGTCGTGCCTGTCGATAATAGCGCCACAAGCCTAGGACGCATTGAAATCGTCACAGTGATGTTTCAGCGACTTACTGTTATTTTTGATACAAAAATTCAAGATCGAGATCTTGACCTTTCAGCTTTGGCTTCTCATTATGAGGCGCTCAAGTCAGTGTTATTGCTCAATTTGAGAGACCGGGATGCTGTTGACGAGACTTTTTTCTCTGAAATATTTTTCGGTTATGTTCAGTTATTGAATACATTTATTCAAACATTTTTAGAGAAAGGCAACGAGAAGGCAACGTCTTTCGCAACTGATCATCAGCTGAAGCGTGATTCTTGGGGGGTTGCTCTTGTCAATGAAGTCCTTAAGCTTTTTGAGGTGACTGGTAAGGAGCTTGCGCGTATCGCAAGAAGTTTTTCTCTTAACACAAGCAATAGTGTTTTGCTCGATCTTCCTGGCACTCTTTCGGATAGTAAAGTCGCCGTATACAGTGCGAATATAGAAAGGCGCCGCGCCGCCTTGCTAGACCAATCGGATCAGTCTTCTGCTGCTTTGTTTTTGGAGTTTGTTCAAGATTTTCAGAATCAAAGTTCTTCTTCGCTTGCTGCCTTGCCTGCGGCGACTCGTTTTTGCTCCGCTTCATTTGCTTCGCAAGCAACGGCAGTTTCTGCGGCTGATGTGGGTAGGCGTGCAATACGAGAAACGGATCGTGATGGTAGGTATACAGGGTTTACTGATAGTCCGGATGGACCGCCACCGCCTCCTACACAAACCACGCCGGTCAATAGTGGGGCGAACTTTCAACCTCATCTCGCTCCCGGTCGCTTGACGCCAGCTCCCCAGGTCCCAGAGGCTGCACGTAGAATTGATTTTAATGTGGCTGTGAACAGTGGGAGTGAAGAGCTGCCTCTGCGACATCGAGCACCTCCTTCACCGCCGGCTATTCCCTCCGAGGGGGCGGCACGGCTTGCGAGCCTCAGGGCCGCTGTTGATGAGGAGAATGCGGCGTCTCCCTTGCCGCCAGCTGTTTCGCCTCAAGCGGAAACAGGACACAGCGCCCCGGCCTCACAGTCCCTGTTGTCAGGGAACCCCTATCTTGAGAATAACCGCGAGGCTACTGCTCGGGCGCTGGCAGCTAGGAAAGCGCGCGAGAGGGAGGTTGCTCTGAGGGCTGCTACCTTGAGGGAAAGAGTTCCAGCTCCTGCGGCCGCCCCGCCACCTAGTGACCCTTCAACGCGTAGCCTGGGGAAATAAACACCCGGATTATCACACCTTCGGCGTTCAATCCAATGAAATGGACTCACCCTTCTTGACCTTAGCTGGTCTCGGCGTCACCCTTTCGGGGC
>PCWT01000053.1 GCA_002796245.1 Gammaproteobacteria bacterium CG11_big_fil_rev_8_21_14_0_20_46_22
TGTAGCAGCAAAGTTGTAATGTCCCCTTTGAGCAAAGTTAAAATGTCCCCTTTTAGTAAAAGGAGGCATGCGGATGCCAGAGGAGATGCTAACGTTGAGTCAAAAAGAATTAACACGCTTTGAAGTGCTGGAAAAGCTGATCCGGAAAGAAATGAAGCAGGCCGCTGCCGCCGAGATACTTGGGTTGAGCACTAGGCAAATTAAACGATTAAAGCAAGCCTATAAACGAGATGGAGCGGCGGCGCTCTCGTCTAAACGCCGAGGAAAACCGAGCAATCACCAGCTCGACAAGGCCTTAAAACGGCAAGCGATTGACCTGATCAAATCTCACTACCCTGACTTTGGGCCAACACTGGCGTGTGAGAAACTCCTAGAGCGGCATCAGCTAAAGCTTTCCAAAGAAAGCATTCGCCAACTCATGATGCAAGCCGGTTTGTGGCGTGGCAAACAACGCAAATCCGTCACGGCGCAGCCTCAACGTCAACGACGAGAAGCACTAGGTGAGTTAGTGCAAGCGGATGGATCGCCGCATGCTTGGTTTGAGGGGCGTGGTGATTATTGTTGCCTTTTGGTTATCATCGATGACGCGACAAGCAAGCTTTTAGGCTTGCGCTTTGAACCGACTGAAACCACCCAAGGTTACTTTCGCTTGTTTAAAACCTATCTGAAAGCCTCAGGGCGCCCATTAGCTTGTTATCACGATAAGCACGGGATCTTTCAGGTCAATGCCAAGGAGCCTGGCAGCGGTGAGGGTTTAACTCAATTTGGACGTGCCATGAATGAGCTGGGAATCGAGTCGATATCGGCCAATACCCCTCAAGCCAAAGGTCGTGTCGAGCGTGTGAATAAGACACTGCAAGACCGTCTCGTGAAAGAACTCCGCCTGCAAGGTATCAGCGATATCGATTCTGCCAATGTCTTTTTACCACAGTTTATAGCTCAATTTAACCAGAAATTTGAGGCCGCACCTCGCAATGAGATGGATGCACATCGACAGACACTACCCGACGATGCGACCCTAGAGTTGATTTTTAGTGAACAGCATACGCGCGGGATCTCTAAAAATTTAGAAGTCCGTTATGACAATAAAATTTATCAAATACAAACCCATACGCAAAGTTATACGATGCGGGGCGCAAAACTTACCGTATGCGAAGACTCACAAAGTCGTATTACGCTGCTCTACAAGCATAAACAGCTTCCT
>PCWT01000054.1:0-2943 GCA_002796245.1 Gammaproteobacteria bacterium CG11_big_fil_rev_8_21_14_0_20_46_22
AGGCGTCACACCCTATACGTCCACTTACGTGTTTGCAGAGTGCTGTGTTTTTAATAAACAGTCTCAGCCACCTGGTATCTTCGACCCCCTTCGGCTTCAGTCGCAAGGA
Source organism: Gammaproteobacteria bacterium CG11_big_fil_rev_8_21_14_0_20_46_22 (assembly GCA_002796245.1). NCBI lineage: Bacteria > Pseudomonadati > Pseudomonadota > Gammaproteobacteria > Gammaproteobacteria bacterium CG11_big_fil_rev_8_21_14_0_20_46_22. The sequence goes on from PCWT01000054.1 coordinate 110, forward strand.
CTTACACCTAATGAGGGCGCACCTTCTCCCGAAGTTACGGTGCCATTTTGCCTAGTTCCTTCACCCGAGTTCTCTCAAGCGCCTTGGTATTCTCTACCTGTCTACCTGTGTCGGTTTTAGTACGGTTCATTTATATCTGAAGCTTAGAGGCTTTTCCTGGAAGCATGGCATCAATCACTTCCTGATCTAAAAGATCAGTCGTCATCGACTCTCAGGATTGAGCGACCGGATTTACCAAATCACTCTCCCTACAGCCTTAAACCAGCACAACCAATCGCTGGCTGACCTAGCCTTCTCCGTCACCCCATCGCAATATAAATAAGTACAGGAATATTAACCTGTTTCCCATCGACTACGCATTTCTGCCTCGCCTTAGGGGCCGACTCACCCTGCTCCGAATTACGTTGAGCAGGAAACCTTAGACTTCTGGCGAGAGGGACTCTCACCCTCTTTATCGTTACTCATGTCAGCATTCGCACTTCTGATATCTCCAGCAAGCCTCTCGACTCACCTTCACAGACTTACAGAACGCTCCTCTACCACTCAAGATAAATCTTGAATCCGCAGCTTCGGTACATAGTTTTAGCCCCGGTAAATCTTCCGCGCAGGCCGACTCGACTAGTGAGCTATTACGCTTTCTTTAAAGGGTGGCTGCTTCTAAGCCAACCTCCTAGCTGTCTTCGCCTTCCCACAACGTTTTCCACTTAACTATGATTTGGGGACCTTAGCTGGCGGTCTGGGCTGTTTCCCTCTTCACGACGGACCTTATCACCCGCCGTGTGTCTCCCGCGCTGTACTTCTCGGTATTCGAAGTTTGCATCGGATCGGTAAGGCTTGACGCCCCCCGAGACCGAAACAGTGCTCTACCCCCGAGAGTAAACACGCGAGGCGCTACCTCAATAGCTTTCGAGGAGAACCAGCTATCACCAAGTTTGATTAGCCTTTCACTCCTATCCACAGTTCATCCCGTAACTTTTCAACGTTAGTGGGTTCGGGCCTCCAATCAGTGTTACCTGACCTTCACCCTGACCATGGATAGATCACTTGGTTTCGGGTCTATTCCCAGAGACTAGTCGCCCTATTAAGACTCGGTTTCCCTACGGCTCCCCTTTCCGGTTAACCTTGCCACTGAAAATAAGTCGCTGACCCATTATACAAAAGGTACGCAGTCACACCACAAGGGTGCTCCCACTGCTTGTACGCACACGGTTTCAGGTTCTATTTCACTCCCCTAGTAGGGGTTCTTTTCGCCTTTCCCTCACGGTACTGGTTCACTATCGGTCAGTAAGGAGTATTTAGCCTTAGAGGATGGTCCCCCTATCTTCAGTCAGGATTACACGTGTCCCGACCTACTCATCGACACCCCCTATCACAGTATTTCAAATACTGGGCTATCACCATCTGCGGCCAAGCTTTCCAGCTTGTTCTTCTACAATGTGATAGGTTGATGTGTCTGGGCTGCTCCGCGTTCGCTCGCCGCTACTAACGGAATCTCGGTTGATTTCTTTTCCTCCGGGTACTGAGATGTTTCACTTCTCCGGGTTTGCTCTTTGCACCTATGAATTCAGTGCAAAGTAACCAGTAAACTGGTTGGGTTTCCCCATTCGGACATCATCGGATCAAAGCTTGTTTGCCAACTCCCCGATGCTTTTCGCAGGCTACAACGTCCTTCATCGCCTCTTACTGCCAAGGCATCCACCATGTGCGCTTATTCACTTAACCATATATTCCCAAATAATCGGGAATACGCGTCTAAGAGAGAACTTGTTAATCTTTCGATCAACAAAATTTCAAATTGAATCTCGCTATATATGCATGTGTTGTTGAATTTGCCAAATTGTTAAAGAACCACTTCTTTACCCTGGCGAGTGATTTAACACTGACCAGCCGATCTATTGAGATCATTTTAATAAACCTGAGGCTTATTAAAATGATCTGGAGCCAGGGAGAATCGAACTCCCGACCCCCTGCGTGCAAAGCAGGTGCTCTCCCAGCTGAGCTATGGCCCCATATTGTGGTGGGCCTGGGAAGACTTGAACTTCCGACCTCACCCTTATCAGGGGTGCGCTCTAACCAACTGAGCTACAGGCCCCTTCGCCGTTGAGTTGAACTATGAAGTTCATACAATCTTTTTAAATTAAGCAGCAATTTTAATGAGCACAGCGCGTAGCTATATAAATTTAAGGAGGTGATCCAACCGCAGGTTCCCCTACGGTTACCTTGTTACGACTTCACCCCAGTCATGAATCATACCGTGGTAGCCGGCCTCCCGAAGGTTAGCCTAGCTGCTTCTGGTACAACCCACTTCCGTGGTGTGACGGGCGGTGTGTACAAGGCCCGGGAACGTATTCACCGCAACATTCTGATTTGCGATTACTAGCGATTCCAACTTCATGGAGTCGAGTTTCAGACTCCAATCCGGACTACGAACAGTTTTTAGGATTAGCTCCACGTCGCCGCTTCGCAACCTACTGTACTGCCCATTGTAGCACGTGTGTAGCCCTAGCCATAAGGGCCATGATGACTTGACGTCATCCCCACCTTCCTCCGGTTTATCACCGGCAGTCTCCTTAGAGTTCCCACCTTTACGTGCTGGCAACTAAGGATAGGGGTTGCGCTCGTTACGGGACTTAACCCAACATCTCACGACACGAGCTGACGACAGCCATGCAGCACCTGTCACCTGGTTCCCGAAGGCACGGCACTATCTCTAGCGCCTCCCAGGGATGTCAAGGCTAGGTAAGGTTCTTCGCGTTGCATCGAATTAAACCACATGCTCCACCGCTTGTGCGGGCCCCCGTCAATTCCTTTGAGTTTTAATCTTGCGACCGTAC
>PCWT01000054.1:2952-3500 GCA_002796245.1 Gammaproteobacteria bacterium CG11_big_fil_rev_8_21_14_0_20_46_22
CTACCAAGAAGTCACGCTTCCCGACAGCTAGTTCTCATCGTTTACTGCGTGGACTACCAGGGTCTCTAATCCTGTTTGCTCCCCACGCCTTCGCACCTCAGCGTCAGTATCAGCCCAGTCAATCGCCTTCGCCACTGATGTTCCTTCCAATCTCTACGCATTTCACTGCTACACTGGAAATTCCATTGACCTCTTCTGTACTCTAGCTTGGCAGTTTTGGATGCAGTTCCCAGGTTAAGCCCGGGGATTTCACACCCAACTTGCCATGCCGCCTACGCGCGCTTTACGCCCAGTAATTCCGATTAACGCTCGCACCCTCCGTATTACCGCGGCTGCTGGCACGGAGTTAGCCGGTGCTTCTTCTGCAGTTAACGTCACTTACGATGGTTATTAACCATCATATCATTCTTCACTGCTGAAAGTGCTTTACAACCCTAAGGCCTTCTTCACACACGCGGCATCGCTGGATCAGGGTTGCCCCCATTGTCCAATATTCCCCACTGCTGCCTCCCGTAGGAGTCTGGGCCGTGTCTCAGTCCCAGTGTGGC
>PCWT01000054.1:3515-83539 GCA_002796245.1 Gammaproteobacteria bacterium CG11_big_fil_rev_8_21_14_0_20_46_22
GAAGGTCCCCCGCTTTGGTCCGTAGACATTATGCGGTATTAGCTCGAGTTTCCCCGAGTTGTCCCCCGCCTAGAGGCAGATTCCCACGCATTACTCACCCGTCCGCCGCTTGTCAGCGAAGAAGCAAGCTTCTTCCTGTTACCGCTCGACTTGCATGTGTTAGGCGTGCCGCCAGCGTTCAATCTGAGCCAGGATCAAACTCTTTCATTAAAAAAGAGATTTGCCCCTAACGCAAAATTACGTTAGTAGCCATATATATAGTATATGAGCTACGTACGCTGCACTCATCAAAATTGCTTACTTAATTTTTAAAGATCATCCTCTCCGGGAAAGGCTTTGCATTCTACACTTAGCCTTCTGCCTGTCAACGATTTTTTTACACTTTTTCAAGGGCCTAAATCGTCATCTCTCAGGCAGGCGGCCATTGTAATCACAAATTATCCAAAGGCAAGCGTTTTTTTAAAAAAGTTTTTTGGCGCTCAGATTAGGGCGTGTTAAGAGGGGGCTAGTCATCGATATAGCCGACCTCACCATGCTGACTAATATCTAAGCCTGCAAGTTCGTCCGCTTTTTCCACGCGAATAGAAAAACAGCGTTTCATCACACTAAGAATCACAAAGGTCCAAAAAGCAGACCAAGCAGCAACCAGTAGTGCTGCAAGAAACTGCACCCAAAGCTGCTTATTGACCGTCAGCCCAGGCGGATAACCTGCCCCGCCTAAACGCGCTGATATAAACACCCCCACCAACATGGCACCCACTAAGCCTGCCACACCATGCAGGCCAAATGCATCTAGCGCATCATCGTAGCCTAAAGAATGACGCCAACGCACCGCAAAATGGCAAATCGCGCTTGATATCAAGCCTATCAATATAGCGCCGAACACCCCAACAAAACCAGCCGCCGGCGTAATGGCAACCAGGCCTGAAATTGCTGCTGCTGACGTGCCAATCACCGTGACACGACGCCTGACAAGATGATCCAGAAAAAGTTTAAACAAAATAGCTGAGATGGCTGCCAACTGCGTATTTAGGATAGCCACGCCTAAAATATGAAAATTTTCTGAGCCGCCGCCATTAAATCCAAACCAACCAATCCATAAAATACCAATCCCTATCACTACAAAGACGCGGTTGTGTGGCTCAACCTCTTTGACTTGCCCAAGACATCTTTTACCAAGCAAGCATGCAGCGACTAGAGCGGCAACGCCTGAGCTTACGTGCACGACAAGGCCGCCCGCATAATCTAACACGCCCATGTGATACAAAAAGCCACCACCCCAAACGGTGTGCGCCACTGGATAATACACCAGCAATTCCCAAAAAAAGATAAACACCATCACGGCTTTAAATTTAATACGCTCGGCCACCCCACCTAAAATCAACACAGGGGCGATCACTGCAAAACCCATTTGATAAATGGCAAATGCAAGCTTAACTGAGTGGTGCTCACTTAAATTTTGATGAAGATGAAACAAAAACGTGTCCGTGATATTGCCAATCACGGCATCTGTAGGCATATGACTTGTCCCGAAGCTCAACGCATAGCCAATCAGTACCCACATCAATGTGGTCATGGACACGACAGCCGCCGCTTGAAGAATGATTGAGAGCACATTCTTGCGCCGTACGAGGCCGCCATAAAATAACATCACGCCAGGAAAGACCATGAAGAGAACTAAAATGGCCGCGATGATCATCCAATCTGCACGGCCAAGATCCACTCGACTAACCCAAGCGGGAATGTCAGCTTTACCCACTACTGTAAGGCACAGTAAGCCCGCAAGCGCTAACAGACGATTTATCATAAATCGTAATACATATCAAACTCAACAGGGTGCGTTGTGCCGCGCAAACGTGCGACTTCTTTATCTTTTAGTTCGATATAACTATCAATAAAGTCATCCGTAAACACGCCGCCTTCTCGCAAAAAAGCCCGATCTTTATCTAAAAAATGCAGCGCAGCCTGTAAGGTATTGCACACGTGCGGCAATTTTTTCGCCTCATTCGGTGAGATATCAAACAAATCACGATCAGTAGGTTCGCCAGGATCAATCTTATGTTTAATGCCATCAAGACCTGCCATCAACATCGCCGAAAAGCCCAAATAAGCATTACCGCAAGGGTCTGGAAAGCGCACTTCGATATGGGCGGACTCAGGCGTGGGCGCGTGAGGGATGCGAATGGCAACAGAACGATTACGACTCGAGTAAGCTAACATCGTTGGTGCTTCAAAGCCTGGCACTAAACGCTTATAGCTATTTGTGCTTGAATTTGTAAATGCATTAATTGCGCGCGCATGTTTAATGATGCCCCCAATATAATACAATGCCATTTGTGATAAACCAGCATACTTGTCACCAGCAAATAAATTTTTGCCGCCCTTGGCGATAGACTGATGCACATGCATGCCACTACCATTATCACCCACGATGGGTTTTGGCATAAAAGTCACTGACTTGCCATATTGACGAGCGACATTTTGAATCACGTATTTAAACACTTGGAGCTCATCTGCCTTTTTTAAAAGCGTATTAAAACGAAAAGCAATTTCATTTTGGTTACCCGTTGCGACTTCATGATGATGCGCTTCAACCACGATACCTAAAGCACGCAGTTGTTCACTCATCGCTGTGCGAATATCTTGCGATGAGTCCACAGGTGGCACAGGAAAATACCCGCCTTTTACGGTTGGGCGATAGCCTTTATTGCCGTCCTTATATTCTTTTGAAGAGTTCCACGCACCTTCTCGCGAATCAACACTGTAGAAAACACCGTTCATCTCAGTGCCCCAGCGGACATCGTCGAACATGAAAAATTCAGGCTCAGGCCCCACAAGAAACTCATCGCCAACGCCTGAATCTACTAGATACCGTTCAGCGTGTTTAGCAATGGATCGAGGATCACGCTCATAGCCTTCCTTTGTCACAGGGTCAATGACATCGCAACGAACCACCACCGTAGCCACATCACGAAATGCGTCAAGAAAAGCCGTATCAGGATCCGGCATAAGGATCATGTCAGATTCTTGAATGCCCCGCCAACCTGCGATCGATGAGCCATCAAACATTTTTCCGTACTTAAAAAAAGCCTCATCGGCAGCCGCAACCGGAATTGTGACGTGTTGCTCTTTGCCTCGCGTATCCGTGAAACGAACATCAACGTACTTGGCTTGATATTGCTCAATTAACTCATTTACTCGATTAGACATGCGCCCTCCTGGACTTAAATTTTCTTTAACCTCCAAAAGGATAACGTAATTTTTCCAATAGAGCAAAACCGCCTTTATCTGCCCGAAGCGTTGAAAAACGCTTTAAGTATGTACCCGACATTATATCGCAATAATGTTTGCAAAACGCCGTTTACCTACCTGCACCACTGCCGAAAAGCCTGCCGTAATTTTCAGGTTGTGATCTTCAACGCGCTCGCCGTCAATTTTCACCGCGCCTTGTTTGATCATGCGATTACCCTCACCAGAACTTACCACAAGCTCCGCTTGCTTGAGCACAACAGCTATCAGCAAGCCTTCACCCACATCTATACTGATCTCAGGGATATCGTCAGGCATCGCACCGTGCTTGAATCGCTCAATAAAGGCCTCACGCGCAGCCGTGGCCGCAGCTTGATCATGAAAGCGCGCCACAATTTCTTCGCCCAATAAAAATTTCACATCACGCGGATTTTGACCGTCTTGAACAGCCTGCTTCAATTTAGCAACTTCAGCCGGCGTTTTAAAACTTAAGCAATCAAAGTAACGCCACATTAATTCATCGGATACCGACATGATTTTGCCAAACATTTCGTCGGCCTTATCGGCAATACCAATATAATTACCCAAAGATTTTGACATTTTCTGCACGCCATCCAAACCTTCGATCAGCGGGGTTGTGATCACAGTTTGTGGACGCTGACCATAATGTTTCTGAAGCTCGCGCCCCACTAATAAATTAAATTTTTGATCGGTACCGCCGAGCTCCACATCAGCCTGCAAAGCGACTGAGTCGTAACCTTGGACTAAAGGGTACAAAAACTCGTGAATCGCAATTGGGCGATTATCTTTAAAACGCTTGGAAAAATCGTCGCGCTCCAGCATGCGAGCGACCGTATAGGTCGACGCAAGCTGGACCAAATCTGCCGCGGTTTTATCGCCGAACCATTCTGAGTTGAACAGCACATGGGTTTTTTCAGGATCTAAGATTTTAAAGACTTGCGACTTGTAGGTTTCAGCATTCGCCAAGACTTCTTCACGGGTTAAGGGCTTGCGCGTGACATTTTTACCCGTGGGGTCACCAATCATGCCCGTAAAGTCGCCGATCAAGAAGGTGACCTCATGCCCCAAATCTTGAAACTGGCGCAGTTTATTAATCACCACGGTATGACCCAAATGCAAATCCGGCGCCGTGGGATCAAAGCCCGCTTTTACTTTCAGCGGCTTGCCGCTTTTGAGCTTTTCAACAAACTCGTCTTCGACGATAATTTCTTCGGTGCCCTTTTTCAGCAAAGCCAGTGTTTCATTCATAATAGCTTCTCTAAAATCAAGCGCATACAGTATGACAAAATGCGCAACAGATCAAATTGAAAAAAAGAGAGCGATGTTTTTCGACATCTAAAACAAAAAACCCGGGCTCAGCCCGGGTTCCTCATGACTGATATTAACCTTGCACAGTGCTACAATGCTCGTTTGAATCAATGACAAAATGTGTATTAAGCGCTTGGGCGAATTTAGCAGAATCGCCTGTGTTAAGGGTAATGTTTGGACAGGTAATCGTTGTCGGCTTAATATCTTTGCCTGGGTTACCAGGAGTTACCGCAGACATTGTTACTGTAATATTTTGATCATAACACCCTGCATCGTTCATAATCATTTGGTAAAGATATCCAGCATAAGAGGCTGTTTGCCGGCCACTGTCAATATAGTTAGCAATCGTCAGCTCGCCGCCGCCCGAAGACATTTGATACGTAAAGGTTAAATTCTGAAGCTGAAGACCACTTTCATTTTGAAGATATAGACCGCCAGCAACAAACTGTGGCGACGCTGAAGAACCTGCAGCGAATGAAGCCGTTGATACCGCCAGGGCCACCGAAAGAAATAGTGTATTTTTCATAGCATTCTCCCCTCAAGGATAATCGTTAAACTTGGCGAGCATTGTATCAAAAAAAACGAATCTGTCAATGACTATGGAAAAATAGATTCGCACTCAAAAACACAGAAAAAAAGCTAAATCGAAAACGACTGCCCACAACCACAGGTGGTTTTAGCATTGGGGTTTCTAATAACAAATTGTGAACCCGACAAATCTTCTTTGTAATCGATCGTCGCGCCCATTAAATATTGAAAACTCATTGGGTCGATCAGCAACGTCACGCTACCGCTTTCTAGCGGCTTTTGAATCGCCATATCATCGGCATTTTGCTCTTCATCAAAGGTAAAACCATATTGAAACCCGGAGCAGCCCCCGCCCGTAATAAACGCACGCAGCTTCAATTTAGGATTTTCTTCTTCACGAATCAGCTCCAAGACCTTGGCTGCGGCAGCATCGGTAAAATCGATTGGGGATTTGGGTTTGTGAGTTTTAACGGCATCGCTCATGACTGATCACACTTGTTACTGAACTGAGGCCATTATCCGCGCAGCGAGATCGCCTGTAAAGCCCCGTTTTCTTGACACTGTTCATAGCAGAGCGTAGCCTTGTGCCAGACAAAAACCCGAGAATACCGATGCTCTGGCTCAAAGCCTTTCACGTGATCTGTGTGGTCTGCTGGTTTGCAGGGCTATTTTATTTGCCGAGACTCTTTGTCTACCACGCCATGACCGAAGATAAAAACGTCTCTGAACAATTCAAGATCATGGAGTATAAACTTTATTATTACATCATGTGGCCTTCATTGATTGGCGCGGCGTTTTTTGGCTGCTGGATGTTATTTTCGCGCCATCACTACTACGCCCAACAAATGTGGATGCATATCAAGCTCATCTCCGTGATGATTCTAGTCGGCTACCATTTACTCTGCGGCAAATACCTCAAAAATTTCAAGCGCGACCGCAACACGCACAGTCACCGTTTTTACCGCTACTTCAATGAAGTACCGTCTGTGTTTTTGGTGCTCATCATCATATTGACGATCATCCAGCCCTAAGCCCTCACTTCATTGGAGAAGCAGGAACCACACGGTCATCAGGCTCGAGAGACTGCTCATCGGACAAAGCCGTGACCCAGATGATGCACTCTACATCCCGCCCGATCACACTGGACTCAATGCGTTCTTGTAGAGCCTGTGCTCGCTGATAAAAACCTTGTGCATCTGTATGTTCTGGGCTCCCGGGGCCCGCGGTGCGCGAATTATAATCAACCACCTGATTCAAATACACCACCGTTCCCAAGAAATAGCCAAACACGCGCCTCAAAGCAGCCCCACGAGCATCAGTCGCATTGCTGTGCAAAAGCTCGTGGGCCCTGCCAATCTCAAGCAAGTGAAAATTTCGGATACGGGCTTTAATCTCAAGCTGCAGGGCGTTACAAGCCAACAGCGTTTGATAAATTCCTGAAATATCTCCTAGTAACCCTCTGACGTTCGCATTCGAGTCTTGATTAAAAAATCCACGGGGTGAATCCATAGAACTCAGCTCCTTTTTGATTATGATTAAACTGAACGCTAAGTATGGCCGAGCTTTCTTTAGAAAAGCTTAAGGCATAGCTCAATTTTTCATTTTGAGCTATGATTCACACGAATTTAAGGAGACCACCATGTCACATTCCAGCAATATCTTTCACCAAGCCGAGAAGCTGATCCCAGGTGGTGTGAATTCCCCCGTGCGCGCTTTTCGCGCTGTGGGCCTTGAACCGCCGATTATTGATCGTGGCACGGGCGCTTATATGATCGATGTCGATGGCAATCGCTACATTGATTATATTGGCTCGTGGGGGCCACTGATTGCCGGCCACGCTCACCCTGCTGTGGTGAAAGCCCTGTGCGAGCAAGCGCAAAAAGGCTTGAGCTTTGGCGCCTCCTGCGAACTCGAGCTCAAACTCGCGCAAAAAATCTGCGCCATCATGCCAAATATTGAAAAAATCCGTATGGTGAATTCCGGCACCGAGGCGACCATGAGCGCCATTCGCTTGGCGCGCGGCTTCACTGGCAAACTTAAAATTATCAAATTCGAAGGCTGCTACCATGGCCATGCCGATCATCTGCTCGTGAAAGCCGGCTCCGGCGCACTCACTTTTGGACAACCGAGCTCCGCAGGCGTACCCGAAGACTTTGCCAAACACACGCTCACCGCGGATTTTAACGATCTCTCCTCGGTCGAAGCTTTATTCAAAGAAAACGCCAACGCTATCGCGGCGATTATTTTAGAGCCTGTGGCTGGCAATATGAACTGCATCAGCCCCGAACCCGGTTTTCTTGAAGGCTTGCGCGCACTGTGCGACCAACACCAAAGCTTGCTCATTTTTGATGAAGTGATGACCGGTTTTCGCGTAGATTATCAAGGGGCTCAGCATAAATTCAACATCAAGCCCGACCTCACCACGCTGGGTAAAGTCATCGGCGGCGGCATGCCTGTGGGTGCGTTTGGCGGTCGCGCAGATGTGATGAATTACCTTTCACCCTTAGGGCCTGTGTATCAAGCCGGCACCTTATCCGGCAATCCTTTAGCGATGGCTGCAGGCCTAGCCACACTCAACTTGTTAGCCGATGGCAAAGTCTACCCCGCACTCTTTGAAAAAACCCAGTGCTTGCTCCAAGGTATTCAAGCGGCGGCCGATAAACACGGCATTGCTCTGTGCACGAATCAAGAAGGCACCATGTTTGGCATTTTCTTCACCGACAAAAGCAAAGTCACCAGCTTTCGCGATGCCACACAGTGCAACATCGACCAGTTCAACCGCTTTTTCGCGCATATACTAAAACAAGGCATTTACCTCGCACCTTCGGCTTACGAGGCAGGGTTTATGTCGATGGCGCACAGCGATGAGGATATTGCAAAAACGATCGATGCCGCAGACCAGGCGTTTGCCAGCTTGTAGCAAGCAGCACGATAGCCGCCTCAAATCCGCTCGCATACCGTATCGCAGGGTATGCGCTCGCTGTTTTGGGCGAGGGTTTTTCTTTCGCAGGGCTTCTGGAGGCATGGATGCCGGAAGAGAGCGGCCAAGGATGGCGAAAAGCGTCCCTGCGAAAGAGAAACGCAAGATCAATAAAAGCGAGCAAGCCCTGCCACTGAAAAAATGCAACCTGATGCGCAAGCACTCGTCAACGGCTAGCGTATTCCACAGCCGCCCTAGCCAACAAACGCGTGGTGTCTACAGACGGGATCGACAGTGTATTTCCAAACACTTCAGGAAGCTCTGTACAGCCTAGAATAACAGCATCACAGCTAAGCTTTTCGATAAGCCCTCTAATATATTGGGTACTGCTTAAAGACACTTTCTCAGGAATGATTTCATGGATGATAAAATCATGTATTGCCTCACAAGCACCATCAGAAAGCGGAAGGATTTCAATACCCCTGCCAGACAATGCTTTTGAATATAGGCCATCTTGCATGGTCGGCTTAGTGCCCAAGACAGCCACTTTTTTATACGCGCGACGGGAGCACTCTTCGGCGGCGATATCAATAAGGTTTAAAACCGGCACCTTAGATGCGCGAACAAAAAAGTCATAACAATAATGCGGCGTATTTGAAGGGATAATAATAAAATCGCAATGCTGCTCTAGCACCCGGATCGAGCGTAAAATCAACTCGCCCATACGCTGCCAATCTCTAGCGCCGCAAAGTGTTACGCAATGCCTCTAAAGAAAACGTGAACTCATTCGGCGCTTCAGTTTTTTGCTCAGCCTTAACGCCGTGACCAAACACCAGCTCCAAACTTACAGTGTACGGCGGCACACCCAACGCTGTTTGAAACGCTTGCCATTTGGCTTTACCCATCAAACCTTTTTGTCGATCCACATGAAGATTAGTCCAACCCAGTTGTTTTAACTCGTTGAACATTGCCGGCAATGACGTATACTGCAAGCTCACTCGCTCCACATCCATCACCGGATCTTCAAACCCTGCCGATAATAATCGATCGCCCACATCATGCATATCCCAATGCACATGCACATGCGGTTTATCATCCACTTTTGCCCAAGCCTCTCGAAGCTCAATCAAGGTATCTGGCCCAAAACTTGAAAACAGGCACACGCCGCCCACCTTTAGCACGCGCCACATTTCACTGAACACACCCGATAAATCATTACACCACGGCAACATTAAATTAGACACGAGCAAGTCAGCGTAGTGATCTGGAAAGGGCAATACTGTGGCCGCAGCACACTGAGAGCCATACGGGTAAGTTGCCAATGATTTCGACGAAATATCCGCGCCGATGATTTTAGCCTCAGGGTATAAGGCATGAATGGCTTTGGAAAGCGCGCCCGTGCCGCAACCAATATCCAACACCACAGCCGGCTTGTGCTTAATAAAAGACAGGCGTGACATCAAACGTGCGGCAATGTCTTCAGGCAAGTCAGCCTGCTCGGCAAGCTTGCCCGCCACACGGTCAAAGCGCTGAGCAACAGACGGTAATAAAAATTGTTCCATACCACAACCCGGAGTTTCGAATGAAAGCGATCATAACACGCTTGATAAACAGCGTCTTCGTACAGCACTGCTTTTTATGTAAAACCAAAAGCACGCTCATCATCTGCACCGAATGCAAGCATCAACTCAAATCACACGCCACACGCTGCCCGCGCTGCGCCAGACCCAGCACATCAAATATGGCGTGCATTAGCTGCCAAGCTGAACCGCCTGTTTTCGATAAAGCCTACGCCTGTTTTGATTATAACGATGTGATCAAATACAGCATTCAGCAGTTTAAATATCATGAGGCGCTTTACTTCGCGCCCTTTTTCGCTGCCTGCCTACACGAAACGATTAATTGGAATGAAGTGGATGCGATTTTAGCCGTGCCCTTGCATCGTAAGCGATTAGTTTCACGCGGTTACAATCAATCGCAAGAGCTCGCCAAACGCCTCAGACGGCAAACGAGCAAACCCGTGGTTAGCCATTATGTGAAACGCATCAAAAACACCGCGCCACAACACACACTGAATAAAACTGCACGAGCCAAAAACCCCAAAGGAGCGTTCAAATTGATAAAGCCGATACCGTATACGAAACTTTTAATCATCGATGATGTGATGACCACCGCCAGCACGCTCAATGCTTTGTGCAAAGCACTACAGCAAGCGAGGTCACATCACATCATCGTGGCCTGTGTGGCTAGGGCTTAGTAAACAGGCCCATCTCAACATCAGGATCTTCAAATACAGAACCATCAAGGACAGGCTTAGCGCCATCTATAACCACACATCCGTTTAAAACAGGCTCAGGGAGTGGTTCAGGATCAAGAAGCTCGTGGAGAGCAAACACCTCACCAAACCTTAAGCCCGGTGCTTGAAGCTGATCCAGGAAAAATGCGCTTTGCGGACTGGGCGATCGAGAGTCTTGTGAAAGCACATCTGCCGAACTAGCTGTACTATCTGTAAGCGGCGAAGTAGGCTTTTTCGCCCGCTTTTCGGCAGATGTGTTTTTAACACCCAACACTTTGTGTAAGATTTACCCAAAACAGAGCGACCCACCTCCTGAACCGCTGCTCTTGTTTCACGCTTATACCGATTACCAATACCTTCTTTCGCATCAAGACTGTGATAAAAAAGCTCTAGCGCACGAACATAGCTTTTCGCGCCCTCAGAATCCCTATTAGACTTACATTCACGACTTAATGGACTGGTTACCAACTGATTTCCAAGCATCGTTTGCTAAAAGCTCAGATCGTGTATAACCCTTATTGCTAGGTCTAGCCATATTAACACCTTTATTTTTATGATTATTGAGCGGCGAGTTTAGCAAAGAAAAATTAAGGGTTTATTAAAGGTAACTACTTGCCCCCTCTATTTATAAATTTCCCCACTCAACGCCGGCGCGGTGCGCTTCCTCAATAATCTTAGCCATTTGCCGAGAAACCAGCATGCCTGCCTCATCCACGACAAGTGCCTCTACAACCCTTAGCTAGCAATGGGTTATTTAACTAGCAAAATTGCTGTTTATGAATGTAGCAGCAAAGTTGTAATGCCCCTTTTAGTAAAAAGGGGCATGTGGATGACGGGGTGCGTCCGCCGGATAACAGGAGACGCATTACGAAGCTGAAGGAGCACTTGCTTTGTAAGATAACCCATCGTCCATCAAACCATCAGCTCTTCCCGAATCAAACAACACCCCAGGGGCGCTTGACATAGATATTCTCCTATGACCTGCTTGAGGGATATTTGTAAAAAACTGTCCGCTGTCACAGCAAAAACCAAAATGTTCATAGGTTCTTTCAATCAGTGAAGCAACGAATTGTTTATTCTCTCTTAAAAAATCTCTAAGCTTGCTTTCTTCAATCGTTAAATCTGTGCTTATACATCCAAACTCGGAAGCGTCATAACAATCCGTTTCAATTTTCTTTTTTAGAGTACCCCACTCCTCTGCTAGATCAGAATTACAGGGGACGTGCCACGAGCTTGTTTTCCCAGAATACGTGACTGGAGTCCCCGTGCTCAATAAATGATAAATATCCGCAATAAAAGAGACAGAATCATGCCCAAAGTTGAATTGATTAAACATCACATATAAGTAGACCTGCATTACTTCTGGTGTATATGCTGCATGTAATGCAACTTTATAAGCAATTTGAAAAAGAGCAAACCCATCAGTCTTATGAAGGCGCTTAAAAACGATCGCTGCTTGTCGAAGATTTTTTGAAATACCCAACTCCTCATCACCCGTTAAATATAACAAACCCAGCTGAGCGATTGCCCCAGGCGACCCTTCTTTCGCAGCAAAGTGATAGACATCCAACATTTTTTCTCGTCGCACCCAAACCGGGCCCGAGTTTACTTGTGTACGATAGACCTCAGCAAGTTTTAAAGCACAGTTAGCTTGGTCATGCTTACTCTCTCCCGTTCGCATACCTAACTCTAAAGCCGATACAGCCTTTGCGACACAAACATCTATTCTAATGAGTTGAGCATCAAAACTTTGAAGCGAACAATAATCTTCATTCAAAAATATTTGTGACAAGGTGATAGCTGCTTCAGCATCTCCACCTCTCAAGACACATTCAAGAAAATGTATGGCTTTATTAATATCTGGCTCCACTCGAACCGGGATAGTATCAAAGCAACCATTATAATAAAATTTAGCTATTTCAGTTCCAACCTCCGAATCTCCTAGCTCTGCCATTTCATGATATAAAGATAAAAGAAGAGAATCATTAGGTTTACTCGGTATATCAGCACTTTCCTGAGCACTATCATCCAGAGTTCCCGGCTCTCCTTGCTCCGCCACTCCAGAAGAGAAATCGAAGAAAGCAGAACAGCTCGACTCCCCCGACGAATCAGCGTCGGATTCATCACTAAAATTATTACTATCTTTGATAGAAATTAATTTTTGTCGCAAGACGTTAATTCTGAGCTCCCGATCTGTTACTGATTCCAACAGTTCATCAAAAATCGTACCGGCTTGATTAGCATCACATTGAACACCCAACTCAGGGCGCCCCTCCACAAGAAACCTAAAATACTCATATTTAGCATGCTCACTTTTAAGCTTTAGCGCCAAGTCAAAATAATATTTGGATTGAACATAATCTTGCTGCATTACTTTTTTCGCCCATGAAAACGGCGGCTCTTCAATAAAATTATAGTTTTCATCAAAACCATCTGCGTAAATTTGAAACAACCAAAAAGCCGCGCTTGGGTCACCGTTATTGGCGGCGTCAATTAACGTCTGCATTCCTTGAGCCATTTGTTGTTCTAAAGTTTTTTTGAAGTCTTTACCTTTTGGAAATAGAGTTGATGGCATGAGATATCCTTGATTTTTTTTAATTAGAAATATGAGTTTTTACTATATGGTCAAAAATTATACTTATCAAGCTATTTCGAGCAGAGGCCACCTCATTAAAAAGTAGCAAAAACTGAACAATTTTTTATGCTATCAAGCTTTGAGCTTGAGGAGGCTAAAATCAAGGGTTTATTAAAGATAACACCTTTAACGATTCACTACGCAACGGCCACCCAGCAGCTTCGCCCAAGCGGGACACAACTGTTTTTCGATAATGCCGTCAACCTGCCAAGGCGGATTGATTAAGCTCACACCACAGGCGGTGAGCTCATTACCCTGCGCCTTAGCATTCAAGTGAAATTCTACCGTAAACACTTCACCCAAGGCTTTTAAATTACGGTGAAAAGCACTCACGCGGGCTTTGTTTTTAATGGGATACCAAATCATAAAATGCCCACCGCGCCAGGTTTTCAATGCCTGTTTTAGCGATTGTTCAATCGTGTTAAATTCATCGGGCTTTTCAAACGGCGGATCGATCATCACCACACCGCGCTTTTCAAGCGGTGGCAAAAAGGCTTTTAAGCCCGTGTAACCATTCATAGGGTGAATACCCAGTTTTCTAGATTTCGGCCATTGCTCATTTAAGGTTTCATAATCTTTGGGGTGAAGTTCGCAAAGCTGCATTCTATCATCTGGACGCAAGCAGGCTTTAGCAATCGCCGGCGAACCCGGGTAAACACGAAGATCGCCTTTGGGGTTATAGGCTTTAATAATCTCAATATACGATGCCAACACCGGAAACTGCTCGGCCGCGCCCATCAAACGCGCCACACCCTCGGCATACTCTTGTTTTTTCTGCATTTCAGTGGCCGAGACAGGATAAAGCCCTATGCCCGCATGCGTATCCAGATAACAAAACGGCGCATCTTTGCGCTTAAGCGCGGCGAACAACTCAATCAAAATACAATGCTTAATCACATCGGCAAAGTTACCTGCATGATAAATATGGCGATAGTTCAAAGGGTACCTCTACGAAACAAATGAGACTTGCGATCTAAAATCCTGGCCCGTAGAATAGCGACAAAAAATAACACAGGCAATGACCACCATGACAGACTCAAAAAAATTACAAATTTGGAAAGATGATCAAACACAATTTGAACAACAACTTTCTGATTCTCAAGTCTTAAGCCTTACCTTAAAACAACGTGGATACCGTGATTTAAGACTGACAGATGCCTCCAATCTTCGCATGGCCCACCTATGCCTTGACTTCTCATTAAGCCTAACCCCAAACTGCTCTCCCAGTGACGCCGCCCAAAACCTCAGAACTTTCTTGGGAAAAAAACTGGATGAAACACAACCCGATGCAATAATCACAGGTCTAAAAGATGTATTCGAAATCTGCTCGCCTCGCCAGATCATTCGCGAAGACCAGTCGATGATTTGGCAGCTCACAAACCAACGTCGGCAAAACATGTTGTTTATCTATAAAAGTAGTGGCGAATATTACGCATTAGGACACCCAGGGCAATACAATACAGTCATTAAGCTCCTGAACATATACACCCAAGATACAGGTCAAAAGCCCGGAGTCAAAAAAATTATCGCGGCGCTGTATAAAATGTTTAATGGCATGAGCACGAAGAACGAGGAACCTTGCTATCACCGAATAGAAATTTTAAAAAACCAGCTTCACTTTGAAATTTTTGGTGGCAAAACTGCCGAGACAAGCGAGATTGGATTTGATTTTTTCAGAAATCGCATGATACAACGAAAAACGGGCTTAGGGCCGACCCGACAAGCTTTTTACACGATCGCCGAGTTGGCTGATAGACCGTGGCTAGAAATCATTGAGCGATTTCACAACACAAACCAACAACCCACAGGCGCACCGGCGCCATAATGACGGTTTATTTTTAAGCAGCGCTTTACTCGCCCTACCTTTCGCGAAATAATAGGGCTTAAATTTTAGAGCGCCAGAATGAAACGATTATTACAACAACGCGCTGTTCGCGCCTTTTTATGGCTTGTGATCCTTGCAGGCATTGTGGCCACGCTCGTCGTTTATTGGCACCACAATGAACTCTACCCTTCGACTGATGATGCCTATTTGCAAGCCAACATCGTGCATATTGCGCCGCAAGTTTCAGGCCCGGTTGATCACGTGCTGGTTAAAAACTATGACAATGTCAAACAAGGGCAATTGCTGTTCACTATCGACCCACGGCCTTTTCAGCTTGCAGTGAACGATGCCAAAGCCAAGCTCTCACTCGCCCAGCAGCAAATGCAAAGTGATATCGCCACCGTGAAAAAAGCCGAGGCCGATATCAACGCCAACCAATCCCAACTGGAGCTTGCGCAAAGCAACGCCAAACGTATTTTAACCCTGGTGAAAGACGGTCAGATCTCAGCGCAAGAAGGTGATAAAATCAATAATGCCTTGAAAGTGGCTCGCGCCAACTTAGCGGCCAGCCAGCAACAACTGGCACAAGCCCAAGCCCAGCTGGGTGAAAACGGTCCAAACAACGCGAATATCCAAGAAGCAAAAACCAATCTTGCCACCGCCGAGCTGAACTTGAGCTATACCAAAATTTACGCGCCAGAAACCGGTCAGCTGGTTAATTTCCACTTACGTCCCGGCAATATGCTCACACAAGGGCAACAGGTGTTTGATATCGTTGAGCAGAACAGTTGGTGGGTGGCCAGCAACTTCAAAGAAACCGTGCTTGAGCGCATACACCCCGGCCAAAAAGCCAGCGTGGTACTGGACATGTACCCAGGCCATGTGTATCACGGCCAAGTCGCACACTTAAGCCCAGGCAGTGGCGCGGCGTTTTCCTTGTTGCCGCCTGAAAATGCCAGCGGCAACTGGGTAAAAGTGACCCAACGTTTCCCGGTGCGCGTTGAAATCACCGACAAAGCCAATGCACGCTACCCGCTACGTGTAGGCGCGAGCGCTTCGGTCACCATCGACACGACGTCATGAACAACGCTCAAGACACACCACTCGATACTCTAAACAAAACGCTAATCACGATCAGCGTGATGCTGGTCGCCGTCATCGAAGTGTTGGACATGACTATCGTGAATGTGGCCTTGCCGCAAATGATGGGCCAGCTTGGCGCAAACTCGGATCAAATCACTTGGGTGCTGACCTCCTACGTGGTTTCAAGTGCCATCCTCATGCCGATGACCGGCTTTTTAGCTGCACGCGTTGGCCAGAAAAAGCTGCTCATGATCAACGTCATTGGTTTTATGATCACCTCAGGATTGTGTGGCATGTCCACAAGCCTGGGGGAAATTGTCTTATTTCGTACCTTGCAGGGCGTTTTTGGTGCCTCACTTGTGCCCATGTCGCAAACGATTTTGCGCAACACCTTCCCGATTGAAAAACAAGCCAAAGCGATGGCGATCTGGGGCATCGGCATCATGGTCGCACCGGTGCTTGGGCCCACTGTCGGCGGCTACATTACCGATGCAGCCTCGTGGCGCTGGGTGTTTTACATCAACGTGCCGTTTTGCATCATGGCCGCCATCATGATTATTTTCTGCATCCAAGAGACCCCGAGAGAACACTCGAAAATTGATTGGCTAGGCATCATGCTTTTGGTCATTGGGGTGGGCAGTTTGCAAATCTTCTTGGATCGCGGCAATACATCCAATTGGTTTGACTCAAAAATGATTACCCTGCTCGCCGTCATGGCCTTTGCAGGTTTGGGTATGTTTATCTCGCGCGGGCGGCGCTTAAAAGAAAAAAATATTATCAACTTTAGTCTTTTTCGTGATCGTAATTTTTGCCTATGCACCATCATGCTTGCCATTTACTGCATGGGCGCGCTCGGCATACTCACACTGCGCCCCTTAATGATGGAGCATTTGATCGGCTATACCGCAAAAACTGCAGGCCTTGCCATGGCACCTTCAGGTATCGCCTCAGCCTTTGGGATGATAATCGCCTCAATGCTCATGAAGCACATTAGCCCAAAAATCATTTTAATCGCCGGTGTATTGCTGAGCATGGCGGCAAGCTACACCATGGCTACGCAAAGTTTGTTGACGATGAGCTTTGAAGTCTTACAAATTCAAAGTTTATTTTTAGGCCTTGGCATGGGTTTTGTGTTTTTAATCATCTCATCCGTGTCGCTCTCCACACTGCGTGGCCGCGAAATGGCCGATGGCGCGGGCTTGTTTAGCTTTGGCCGAAACCTCGGGGTATCGATCGGCATTTCACTATTAAGCACGCTGGTCACACGCGCCACACAAACCAACTGGAACCAACTTTCAGAACATGTCTACAGCGGCAACTCTGCCCTTAACGTTTGGCTGCAAGCTCATAACGCCACGCTGCAAAACCCACAAACCATTGCCCGTCTGGGCGAATT
Source organism: Gammaproteobacteria bacterium CG11_big_fil_rev_8_21_14_0_20_46_22 (assembly GCA_002796245.1). Lineage (NCBI taxonomy): Bacteria > Pseudomonadati > Pseudomonadota > Gammaproteobacteria > Gammaproteobacteria bacterium CG11_big_fil_rev_8_21_14_0_20_46_22. Next base: position 20,777 of record PCWT01000054.1, read on the forward strand.
AGTCGCCAACCAAGCCAACCTCATTGCCTTTAGCGATGCGTATTGGATCACCGCGATTGGCTTTACCGCATTGATTCCGCTCGCATTTTTCCTAAAACCACCCAAAGCACTCACGATGGGTGCCGGGCATTAAACAACGTTTCTCAATGAATACTGCTTGACAAACTACGTATGTAAATTACGATAGCGATCACATAACAATAACAATAAGAAATCTACACCATGGCATGCTCCTGCTTCTGCTCATTCTTTCGTAAATCGCGACAAGTCACTGACGAAAAAGTGATCTCAGCATTGCAACAGCTCAAAATAAAGTTCGCCGAATTGATTACAATATGTTACGAGAATCGCCGATCACAACCCCTCGCCCTCGGCCTCAAAACATTCGACACATTGATCGATATTTCACCCGACTCCTCAAAAGAAAAACTAACCCAGATAAAATTTATTGTGGAAGAGCTCGAACTTTTTGAAAAGCTCCTGACCCCTGAATCGCTGCACTTCGCTCAACTTAAAAACAAGCAGGAAAAGCCGTCAAACGCTCAACTAAAAAAAACAATTGAAAAAGCGAATAGCGTCATCTCAAAGGTTTACAAACAGCTCAAAGGAAATCACTGCCACCAAAACCAACCACGCTAAAAACAAAAAACATGATAAAACTTTTAAAAAATTGCTTTCAATTTCTTTTTACAGCGCACGATGAAGCTGAATCTAAGAGAAACGCCCGCTACTTCAGCGGAAACAGGCGCCCTGCTCTCAGTCAGCTCACTCAGCGCTCTATTCACCACCAGTAAGCGCGGGTGTAGAACGAAATTTAGCTCAAGCCGCAAGCCGACTGAGTGATTTGAGTCGACGGCAAGCACTGCAAAATTTACAATGGCGCCATGCCCATCAGCCACAATAAGAGCTGAAGGCCTATCAGGGTATACAGCCCTGCGACCACATCATCCATCATCATGCCTAGGCCGCCCATCACGTTGGTTTTCACCCAACATGTGGGCCACGGTTTCCAAATGCTGAACAAGCGATACACCACAAAGCCGAGCAAGACCCATTTCCAAGTTAATGGTAAGGCATAGAGTGCGACCATCACACCAACGACTTGATCAAAGACAATGCCATCGAGCGAGTATTTTCGAAGATCACTAGAAGTGACTTCACAAACCCACACGCCGAGTACAAATAAAATGAGCAATAACAAGGCGTACAAGGTCAGCGGCAAGTGCGAAAAGATTAAGAAAAGAACGGTACCAACCACACACGCCCAAGTGCGCGGCATCGGCCAAGTGCCCACACCAAAACCGAAGGCCACAAAGTGGACCCAGTTTTTCCAGATGCTGGGCGGGGGTTTTGGCATTACTCTTTTCCTTGCGAAGCTAAAGGCCGTAATTGTGACACTAATTTGTCCAAAACGCCATTCACAAACTTATGCGCCTCTTCTGCACCATAGCGTTTAGTCAGCTCCAAGGCTTCATTAATGACCACTTGGTACGGCACATCGTGATGGTGCTTGAGCTCATAGGTGGCCATGCGCAATACACACAACTCGATCGGCGTGAGATCGTCAAAACTCACGTCTTTCAAATACGGGGTGAACACCGCATCCAGCTCGGAAGCCTCCCTCGTGGTGCCGTGAAGCAAATCCACCAAATACGGCACATCAACCTTGTCTTCTTTCACTGCTGTCATCAGGTGTTTTTCGGCGTCAGCCGGTAAATTGCCTGACATGTAGACTTCGTATAGGCCTTGCAAAGCAAAGCGTCTGGCTTTTCGGCGTTGCGCAGGGATCATATTTTTTTTCCTTCTTGTTGTAATCGTTTAATCGTCTCACCAAATTGTTTCACGTCTTCAAAATCGCGATACACAGATGCAAAGCGTATGTAGGCGACGTGATCCAATTGTTTTAGCTCGTCCATCACCCACTCACCAATGCGCTTTGATTCAACTTCTCTCTCACCAGTCGCGCGAAGCTTGTGCTTGATGTGCGTGATTGCCGCCTCCAGCTTATCGCTATCGACTGGGCGTTTTTCTAACGCTCTGACCAGGCCGGCCCGCAGCTTTTCTTCTAAAAAGCCTTCTCGCTTACCATCACTTTTCACCACGCGCGGCATCACCAACTCAGCTTGCTCGAAGGTGGTAAAGCGCTCGCCACAATCCGGGCACTCGCGACGACGACGCACTTGAGCACCTTCACTGACCAAACGCGAGTCGATCACTTTCGTGTCTTCTGTTTCACAAAAAGGGCAATGCATCCTTACCTCACATACACGGGGTACGCCCGAGTCAACTCGGCCAATTTGGCTTTCACTTGCTCAAGCACATTATCGTCATTCATGTGATCGAGTATATCACACACACAGTGTGCGACGAGCTCACACTCAGCTTCTTTAAAACCGCGCGTTGTGACTGCCGGCGTACCCAAGCGTAAACCACTGGTGACAAACGGCGAAGCGGGATCGTTCGGCACGGTGTTTTTATTCACGGTGATGTTCGCCTGGCCTAAACGTGCCTCGGCGGCTTTACCTGTGATGCCTTTATCCACGAGACTGACAAGAAACAAATGATTTTTCGTGCCATTGGACACAATGCTATAACCACGCGCTTGCATAAGCTTCACCATCGCATTCGCATTATCCAACACCTGCTGCTGATACACGGCAAAGCTTGGATCCAAGGCTTCTTTAAACGCGACCGCTTTCGCTGCGATCACGTGCATCAAAGGACCACCTTGGCTGCCGGGAAACACCGCGGAGTTGAGCTTTTTAGTCAACTCATCATTTTGACGCGCTAAAATAATACCGCCTCTTGGGCCGCGTAGCGTTTTATGCGTGGTGGAAGTGACCACATCGGCAAACGGCACAGGATTTGGATACAACCCTGCCGCCACAAGACCTGCGACATGCGCCATATCCACCATCAAGTACGCGCCAACGCTATCAGCAATCGCACGAAAACGCGCCCAATCGATCACACCCGAAAAGGCAGAAAAGCCTGCCAAAATCATCTTTGGCTGGTGCGCTTTAGCCAGTGATTCAACTTGCTCATAATCAATATCACCCGTCTCAGCGTGCAAACCATAATGATAGGCCTGATAGATTTTGCCCGAGAAATTCACGGGCGAGCCATGCGTTAAATGCCCACCCTGATCCAAGCTCATCCCCAAAAATGCATCGCCTGGTTTTAACAGGGCTTGAAACACTGCGCTGTTAGCTTGCGAACCCGAATGCGGCTGCACGTTGGCATAGTCTGCGCCAAACAAGGTTTTTAAGCGCTCAATCGCCACATTCTCAACGATATCAACATACTCACAACCACCGTAATAACGTTTACCCGGATAACCTTCAGCGTATTTATTCGTCAGCACTGAGCCCTGCGCAGCCATCACATTAGCACTCGCGTAGTTTTCAGAGGCAATAAGCTCAATATGATTTTCTTGGCGTTGCGCCTCCTGGTTGATGGCTTTAGCTAAGTCAGGATCAAAGGCAGGTAAATTTTCAGCATGAAGCATGGGCTTATCCTTATTCAAATGTGGGCCCATTTTAAACGAGTTTATGAGCGAGGTCACGAGGGTTTATCGGCTTAGAAACTGCCGAAGCGGAACCACCTCAATCTTTTCATCCAAAAGATAAGCATTGTCACCCGGATAGATAACACAGAGCTTTTCAAGCCCCAGGTGCTCGAGCGAGCTTACCATAGAACGAGTGAGTTTTGGCGCATCACTGAATTTAAATTCAAAGCCCAGTAGGCCTGTATTTTGGTTAACCAATAAATCCAGCTCAGCCTGATTATGCACGCCCCAAAAAAAACAGTCTTCGGACTCAGCGCCCAGTGAATGAATCACCGCCTCCATCGCAAAACCTTCCCAAGAGGCGCCGAGTTTCGGGTGAAACAGTAACTCTTCCATGCTCTGAATATTGAGCAAAGCATGAAAAATACCGCTGTCTCTAAAATAAATTTTAGGGGTCTTAACCTGGCGCTTTTTAATATTGGCAAGCCACGGTTGCAACTGACGCACCATAAAAGTGTCGGTGAGTATATCGACGTAATGCTTAATCGTGGGATGAGATAAATTAAGCGACTGCCCAAGCTCACTCGCATTCAGTGTTTGCCCATGATAGTGGCTTAGCATCATCCAAAAACGCCGGATATTTTGCGGCTGAACTTTAAACCCGAGATTTGGAATATCCTGCTCTAAAAACGTTTTGATATAAAATTTTCGCCACGTCAGGCTTTCATCGTCAGTATTAGCCAAATACGCCAAAGGAAAACCGCCTCGTAACCACAACGATTTTTCTTCTTTGGTTTCATCGTATGAAAACGGCGTAACCTCAATATAGGCCAAACGACCCGCCAAAGTTTCTGAGGAATGCTGAATCAGGTGACGAGAAGCGCTGCCCAAAATTAAATAGCGCTGCTTTCTCTCAGGCCTGTCGACCAGCACCCTAAGTAATGGAAACAAATCAGGCTTGGTTTGAATTTCGTCGATGATGATTAAGCCCTCAAGCGCGGACAATACCGTCTTTGGCTCGCTCAAGCGCTGCAAATCCTCAGGGTCTTCTAAATCAAAATAGTGTGTTGTCTCAGATTGCAAGGCACGATACTGGCGCGCTAGCGTCGTCTTACCACACTGCCTTGGGCCCAACAAAGCCACCACCGGGAACTGGCCGACCAGGGATTTGATCTTCTCTAAATATTTGTTTCTATTCATAAAAACACAACTTTGTGAAAACTGAAAACATGGATTACAATTTTCACATATTTGACGCCGGATAGCAAGAAAACACCGGGTTTAAGCCATTTACAGCCGTTTTGTAAAATGAAAGACGACCCCGGCTATGCCATCACCAGCAAAGCATAGTAAAAACCATCCATCGCCGACTCGCCCGGTAAAATCTGGCGACCGTGAGCCATCGCATGCCCCCAGCTCGCGTCAATGGGCTGCTCGCGAGCATCGGCATGGCGCGCCAAGAAAGCCGCAATCTGCTCGCTGTTTTCTTCGGGCAAAATAGAACAGGTCGCATACAGCAAGCGCCCACCGGATTTTAAACAACGCCAAGCTGCATCCAAAACTTCGGCCTGCAAAGCCACTGCTGAGGCAATATCCTCTTCGCTGCGCAAGGTTTTAATGTCCGGGTGGCGGCGAATCACGCCCAGCGCGGAGCACGGCGCATCGAGCAATACTGCATCAAAACCCGTTTCAGAATACTGACGAAGATCGGCGCACACCGTTTGCATATTCGCTTTAAGCCTCGTGCAATTTTCCCGCACCTTATTTAAGCGCGACTCACTAACATCCAGCGCCGTGAGCCGAACAGCGGGCTCATACTCCCATAAATGACAAGCTTTACCGCCAGGGGCCGCACAAGCATCTAAAATTTTCTCGCCAGATTTCGGCGCAAGTATATAAACGGCAAGCTGGGCTGCTTCATCTTGCACAGACACCGCACCTTCTGAGAAATTTGGCAAGGCACTCACATTCACCGCGGAGCGTAACCGCAAGCCTGCCGTACTGTGCTCACAGACATCAGCCTCGATACCCGCATTTTTCAAAGACGCCAAATACGAATCGCGAGAAGCTTGCTGCGTATTCACACGCAAGCTCATGGGCGCTTGCCCATTATTGGCGTCCAAAATCGCTTGCCAGTCACTGGGGTATGCGCTTTTTATGCGGTCAATTAAATACTGCGGGTGTGAGTAAAAAGCTTCTTCGCTTTGCACAAGCTCGCCAAGCAAAGCCTCATGTTCTCGCTGAAAGCGACGCAAGCTCGCATTCACCACCCCTTTAGCCCAGACTTTTTTCAAGCTCACACACAACTTGACCGATTCATCGACAATCGCATAGGGCTTCACACGACTGTGCTGCAACTGAAATAAAGCGATCAGTAAAACAACTTCAATATCACGATCTTTGGCTTTTAACGATTTATTTAACAACAATGCCAAAAGGGCCTGAAGCTGATCATAGAAACGAAACACCCCAAAGGTGATAAATTGAATTTCAGGCAGACGCGGATGATCACGATGGTGATCTAGCGCATCATTGAGCGGCGCACCATCAAGCACGGCCTGAATAACGTCAATACTCACAGCTCGAACATCACGCATCTAAGACATCACCCACAGAAAACGGCAGTTGCTGACCGTTGATTAAATCACTCACTGGCATCGCCCTTTTACCCGGCAATTGCAAGCAGCTTAAATTAAGTGCGCGCTCGCCACAAGCCACACACACGCCAGTTTTATCGACAGATAACACAGTGCCGGGCACGGCTTGTTTATCCGTTGGCACCACATAGGCTTCAAGCACCCGAAAACGTTCACCCTTAACATATGCCTCACTCACCGGCCAGGGATTAAAAGCTCGAACTTGCCGGTCCAAACATTCAGCAGACTGAGCCCAATCTAAACGTGCCTCAGCTTTATTAAGCTTTTTAGCATAGCTAGATTGATTGTCGTCTTGTGCCTCGGGTACCAAACTCTCTAGATTAGCTATGGCTTCCAGCAAGGCTTGCGAACCGAGATTCGCAAGCCGATCATGCAGGCTGCCACCAGTGTCATGATCAGCAATGTCACAAGTCTTCTTCAATAGCATATCGCCGGTGTCCAAACCCGCATCCATCTGCATAATGGTGACACCACTTTGCGTATCACCCGCCAAAATAGCGCGCTGAATGGGTGCTGCGCCACGCCAACGTGGCAACAAGGACGCATGCACATTCCAGCTACCATAACGCGGAATGAACAAAAATGATTCTGGCAGGATTAAACCATACGCCACCACGATCATTAAATCGGGCTTTAACGCCATAAGCTCGTCATGGAATTCTCTGTCACCGCGCAAACGCTCAGGCTGATATACCTCGATACCGTGCCGCAAAGCCAATTGTTTCACAGGCGAAGCCGCAAGCTTACGGCCACGGCCTGCAGGTCGGTCTGGCTGTGTAAACACGGCCGCCACCTCAAAACCCGCCGACAACACGGCCTGTAAATGCAGAGCAGCAAATTCTGGCGTTCCGCAAAAAACGACGCGTTTTATGGACATGATTCAATCTCGGCAGTGACAAGTGGCTGAAAGTTTAATATAAATGATATCATGAGACAAATAGATGACTGGGCACAATTTAAATGGCTGCACGCTTTTCGGTGTGCCGTAGCCGTCAGCGTCTGCCTTTTCATCATTAATCAGTTCACTTGGCCACTGCTTGCCTTCATGGCACCCACCTCCGCCTTTGTGATCATGAACGTCTTCAAGAACCAGACGGTCTCGAGCGCTATACAGCGCATCGTCGGGCCTTTTATTTTTTCGATCTTCGCCTTGCTGTGTGCTTACTTTGTGCATAACCCCTGGCTGAACACGGTTTTTTTATTCTTACTATTACTGATCGGCAGCTACTTATTCGCACGAGCCTATTTTCCTTATGCCGCGATCATGGGCTGCTTGATTGGCACAGTTATCTTTTCTGTCGCCGCCACCAGTACACACCCCGACTTTGCCACACTCACCGCTATTTCGTTTATCGCTTATTGCGTGATAGGCGTTGTGATCGCCTGGCTCGCCACACGACTGATCTTCCCTAACCGCGCTAAACGAGAGTTACTCCCACAACTTGGCCTCACATTAGACGCGATCAAAGAAAGTTATAAAAGTAAAAAAGCAATGCTATCACTCGAAAGCTTCACCCCGCTAAAGCATTTATTTCTCAATTGTGAGCACCAGTTCAAGCCCGCCCAAGCTAGAATCATTGAACACTTAATTATTGAGCTAAAACAGCTTTATTTAAAAGTCGAACGCATCAACCAGGAAAAACGAACGCAGACACTCGGCAAAAAATTGCCCGAGCTTGGCAAAGCGCTCAGGGCACTCGATCAAGCCATGATCGATCGCTTCAGCGCTTTCGCTCAAGCACTGAAGAGCAGCAAACCTTTAAGCCATCGCGCAAGCGAAATTAGCGACATGCTCAACCAGCTAGACTCTCTATTAAGCCAGCTTCGCGAGCAAGGCGAACTATTAAAGCAAGATGTCTTAAGCGTACTCAAACTCACCAGCTGTATCCAAAGCTATCGCCTACTCAACCAAAAACTCGAAGCCTGCATCAAAGCGTTCAATGCCAGCTTTGACACACACACCACACCCAAACAACTCAATGCTTTTCTACCCGGCGAGAAAAGCCGCTTGTGGCAGTGGGATAAAAAAACAGCCAGACGAACGTTTAAAATCAGCATTGTGCTCTTGATCGTGTATTACTTTGTAACCCAGCAGCACTTACCCGGCAGCTTTCAAGCGATCATCACAGCAGGCATTATTGCCGCGCAACCTAACCTCGGCCAATCCACACAAAAACTTTGGCAACGTTTTTTAGGGATTGTCGTCGGCGGACTCATTGGCTTTGGCTTGCTATTACTACTAGGGCATACAAGCAGTTTATGGCTTCTCATTCCGGCCTTGTTTATCCTCACCTTAGTGTTTAGCTATATCGCACAAGGCTCAGACACGGTCAGCTACTTCGGCATACAAGCCGGTGTGATTTTATTTATCCTGGTCGCCATGCTCGAGCCAAGCCACAACACAACCATGGCGATACAACGTTTAGAAGGCGTCTTTAGCGGTGGATTGATTGCATTAATTGTCGCTTGGATCCTTTTCCCCGTTCACCCACGCAAACTATTACGCAAACAATTAGGTGTAGGTTTACAGCTTGCCAGCCAATTAACAACCGCCATCAATCAACACAAGGTTAGCGATGTCCGAATCATTTTACGCGACGCCCTAAGCGGAAAGAAACAGCTGCTTGATGATCTCAACGGACTAGGTAGCCAAGCAGCCGACAGGCAAATACTCGACAGCTTTAACCTACTAGAGGAATGTTTTGAACAACTGGCACACTTAAATGACATTCAAGCTCAAGTCAACAAAAGCCAACTCTGCCAGCGAGCTGACCGCGACCTACAAACGGTTCGCCGAATCTTACCGCGCATTTTTGAACAACTTGGCACATTAGACACGGCAAACGTCAAACAACTTGACCCCGAGCGCCTCATTAAAACGATCGGTGAAATCGCGCAATCTTATCGGGAGCGACGCATTACCTACCAATACCCACTCGAAGAAAGCGAACTTTACGCGAACTACGTTTGCACTTGGATTTTCATTGCTGAGCGCGCCGTGCTACTCAAGGCCTTGCTGTTAAAGTCGAGCTAGGCAACGTCCCTAAAGTCTCGGTAGGAGCGAAAAACAAGATAATCGAGGAAAAATAGCTGAAGGTTCGAGGCGAATATTGAACATATTTAACGAGAAGCTTCAGCTATTTTTACCGATTTTGCTTGTTTTACAGCCCAGCGACGACTTTAGGGACGTTGCCTAAATACTTCATAGACTGCAAGCTTAGCTTCTGTGTTTTTCACTTTAAATATTGAACGTCTTGCCCAGTATTCAGCAGGCTTTAGCGATACGCTCGCCGACTGAAATAAAGCGTGATTGCGAGCCAAACGCGCAACCTCAATCTCACTACGCACAAAAGGACTATCGCTGGCAAAAAGCAACTCGCCCAAGGGCTGCTTTTCTTTCAAATCGCTAAGATACTTCAGCACAGAATCTGTGAGCACGCTGCGGCCATAAACCTCAATCGCCTTGCCCTGATGCAGAATCTCTCGCACAGTCACGCGCGCACCCACTGTGATCTGTAAATACCCCGCATCTTCTTCTGTAATTGTTTGCTGCTGATCGGTCAACTTCACAAAACGATAGCTGTCACCATTGAATTTTCGGCAGCGAGCTGTCAGTGAATCGCGCGATGACAACCACTCAAACAAATCAGCCGGCACGCGGCCGGCTGTGATAGGCGCCCAAACTGGCATGATTATTCCATATCAGTGGAATACTGGCCCAACTGGGCTTTGCTATTAAGCTCTAAACGCTTTAAGAAAGCCGCTTGTGCTGCTTGTACGTTTTCGGCTTTACCGCGCCACGCGTCCATCGCAGGCTCTTGCAAAGCGCGCGCATACGAGAAGCTCAAATTCCAAGGCTTATGGGCTGCTTGGTTCATCAGGTTTAGATGTGCTGTAGCCTGCTCTGGCGTTTGACCACCGGAGAGGAAGTTGATCGTGGGGACCGCAGCTGGCACCGTGCGACGAAAGACACTCAAGGTTTCATTCGCGACTTCTTCATGCGACGCCTGTTTTGCACATTGCTTACCAGAGATCACCATGCTCGGCTTTAAGATCATGCCTTCTAAATGCACTTTGTGCAGGTGCAAGAAACGGAAGGTGTGAAACAACACACGATCACTCACGCGTGCGCAGCGCTCTAGCGTATGATCGCCATCGATTAAAATCTCTGGCTCAACAATCGGCACAATACCGGCTTGCTGGCAGGCCGTGGCGTAACGCGCCAAACCTTCGGCGTTGGTATGAATCGCTTGCATTGAGGGCGTATCATCGCTGATGCGGTACACCGAACGCCATTTCGCAAAACGCGCACCGAGTTTTCTGTATTCTGCTAAACGTTCAGGCAAGCCATCGAGGCCTTGCGTGGTTTGTTCATCATCGGCGTTGATTAATTCAATTAAACCTTTGTCGACCTTAATGCCCGGCACAATACCTTGCTTGGCCAATAATTCAGGAATTGGCGTGCCGCACGAAGCTTTCTGCATCAACGTTTCTTCAAAGAGAATCACACCACTCAAATACTGGCCCACATTCGGTGCGGTGAACAACATTTCACGGTACGCCAAACGGTTGGCTTCCGTATTTTCCACACCCACCGCCTCAAAGCGTTTACCCACTGTGCGGTGACTTTCATCAGCGGCCAAAATACCTTTACCTGGCTGGACGATGTCTTTGATCGTGTTTAATAATACGTCGATGCTCATAGCGTTCCTCATTTAAGGTGTTTAAAAGACCGTTACAGCGGCCTCGCAAAGGGGTATCATCATACCGAAAAAAATGGAAATAGACCATGACTCCGTGTCCTTGTCACAGCCAAAAACCGTACGACGCCTGTTGCGGTCGATTCATTGGCGGTCATGCTTTGCCCAGCACGCCGCTAGAACTTATGCGCTCACGCTACACGGCATTCACCCAAGCCAATATGGACTATGTTCAAGAAACGCAATGCGGCCCGGCGGCCGAATACTTTGATCGAAAAATGGCCAAGTCTTGGGCGGAGCAATCGATTTGGCTGGGCCTGGATATCATCAGCGCGCCCAGTATTGGGCCCTTTGACATGATAGGCTACGTCACCTTTCGCGCGCACTATTCCTTCGAAGGCAAGACCCAGCAACTCAACGAAAAAAGTCGCTTTGAAAAAATCGATGATCGCTGGTTCTATGTGGGCGGGAAAATTTAGGCTTTCGCATTCTCTCTGAGTGTTGCAATCGCGCGAGCATAATCTGCTTCTTTAAAAATCGCAGAGCCTGCCACAAAGGTATCCGCGCCCGCTTGCGCCACCAGATGAATATTATCCGCGCGCAAACCGCCATCAACCGCTAAATAAATATGCTCACCACTGCGATCAATGCGAGCACGCACATCCCGAATCGTCTCAACACTGCTTTCAATGAAGGTTTGCCCACCAAAACCTGGGTTCACCGACATACACAACACCAAAGCCAAGTCCGAAAGCACGTTATCCAACCAGCGCGTGGAGCTACTAGGGTTAATCGCAAGACCAGCTTTGCAACCGTAGTGCTTGATTTGGCGAATACTGCGCATGACATCACGGGTGGCTTCAGGGTGAAAGGTGATGTAGTCGGCACCCGCCTTGGCAAACGCGGAAATCAGATTATCCACGGGCTCAACCATCAAATGCACATCCAAGGTGTGCTTGATACCGTAGTTACGTAAAGCGGTGCAAATCATCGGGCCAATCGTGAGATTCGGCACGTAATGATTATCCATCACATCGATATGAATCCAATCCGCACCTGCGGCAATAACTTTGTCGACCTCCTCGCCCAAACGTGCAAAATCGGCCGCTAAAATGGATGGTGCGATACGGATACTCATAAAACCCTCGTAAATGTTGAAGGCATTATAACGAAAACCGGCTTAAGCGCCAGCAGCAGGACTGAATACAGACTTCTGACTGACCCGGCTCAATTCATTTTCTATAGCCAGCCAGTCGTCGTAAAGACTTGCGCCAACGCCACTCACCAACTGTTCGTAGAACTGCGCTAAGTGCTGCAAATTCGCCTGATAGGCACCTAAATCAACATACTGATCACGCTGCAAGGTAGCATACTGATTATTTAACTCATTTAAACGATGATGCGCGTCACTGCCTACTTGAAAAAAATTTTGAACCAAGACCGCAGGTTGAAAAAAACCAATCGGATTCATATTACTACCTTTTTTATTGTTATGATCAATATTTTATCAAATGAAGCTTAAGGTAAGATTAAAGGCCCCGAGCGACACAGTATTAATACGTAAGACATTGCTTACACAATCTTGCGCCTGCAATTTGGGACATTGTCGTTATAATGAACATCTGCCATCTGCTAAGGGACTAAAGGGGAGCTAATGGCGTTCAATGATCTGATCGATACAATCAGCAAGGCGTGGAACTATCTCGCTCATCCATATCATTTATATGATATTTCGCTCGAGCGCGTGATTTATGACACCCAAAAAAGTGAAGAAGTTGCGCATTTCGTCATCAAAAATTTTCGCACACTGCGAAAATTACCCGTGCGCAAAGCACTGAAAGATCGACAGCTGGCCGCGAAACTCTCACCGTTGGAGCTTACCCTATTAACCATTATCGCCGAAGAGGAAAGGCTGCATCATGGTTTATCGCTGAGCGCTAACGTCAACACAGTCCTCGAGCGCTTTTTAGCCTACCCATTAGTAGAGAGTTATTTTTTTTCAGCCGCACAAAAGCGACACATGCTCGTGATTCATTTTGAAGACAGCGACCATGAAACGTGTTTATCTGTGCGCGAGCTTGCCGATATGCCAGACTATATTGAAGCGCTGCGCAAAAGCGAAGAAGCGTATCACGCCGCCAACACCTCAGAAGACAGCGAAGAAGCCTTCGCTTAAACGCTGTAACGATCAAACTGCGTGATATCTTCTGGCAACGAGACCTGCTCTTTCGGCATGACCTTGGCCAACAAGGTTTCACCTCTGTTCTCAACGATATCGAAAAACACCGTCACACCTTCTCCGTCTTGCTTGCCCGGTGAAAACACATCCAAAAACACACTGTCTTCTATCGCTGCGATGGAATGCACATTAAGCTCTGGCGTTAGGGTCATGGCTTGGTTAGCGATCACAACGTCACTAGACGCCAGCGTCAAGCAGTAGTCAGTTTCTGACAGCTTTTCATGCGCATAGCAATTCACGCGACTTTTACCCGACAGCAAATACGTTAAAGCATACTGCCCTTTATGCAAATGATGTGGAATCACATCGCCCGCTTTTAAACAAAAACGGCCAACCATCATGTCAGGATAATCAATCACAATAGCCCCGGTTTCTTTAATCAGCATAAGGCTTCCCCCAAATGTTGTTTAATCGCATACAAGTCCACCATGGCCTTGGCTTTCTCACGCGGCGAGCGCAATAAATAGGCCGGATGATACGTCACATACAAGGGCGTGCCATGGTAATCGTGCCACTGGCCTCGCAAACGACCGAGGGTTTGTGTACTTTCCAGCAAAAATTGCGCGGCGATGCGCCCGACTGCCACAATTAGCTTAGGCTGAATCAGTGCGATTTGCTCACGAAGGTACGGTGTGCACGTCGCCACTTCTTCTGGGCTAGGGTCACGATTATTCGGGGGACGGCATTTTAAAATATTGGCAATAAACACATCATCGCGCGACAAGCTAATCGCTTTAAGCATTTGCGTGAGTAATTGACCGGCTCGCCCCACAAATGGCTCACCTTGGCGATCTTCATTCGCCCCCGGCGCTTCACCGACGATCATAATCTCTGCCGTAGACGAACCCACACCAAACACGGTTTGCGTGCGCGTTTCACACAAGCCACACAAAGTACAGCTCGACACGCGCGATTTAAGCGCACTTAAATCGGCTGACGAGTGAGCAGGCAAGACAGAAACGGCAGGCTTTTCTTCGGGCAAATCACGACGTTGCCAGACATCAATTCCCATACGCGTAAGATAGGCTTTCTTTTTCGCGTCGATTGTCATTTCAACTTACCGTGGTTATGATGTTCATTCAAAAGGAATAGGATTGAGACGATAACATGCAAGTTGAGCAACTGGAAGACCCGATCAAACCCTTAAGCCAAATTACGCTACTCATTTTATCCTTCATTGTCGGCATTATCGCAGGTTTCGGTGCCGTGATTTTCCGTGACATGATCGCCATAGTGCATAACTTCATGTTTTTGCGGCAATTCAGCTGGATTTACCATACCACGCAGCATACGCCAGCAGGCCCCTGGGGTTGGTTAATCATTTTCTCGCCTGTGCTTGGCGCAGTCGTCGTGGCTTGGCTCGTGAAAACCTTCGCGCCCGAAGCCAAAGGCCATGGCGTGCCAGAAGTCATGTATTCCATTTATTTTCAAAAAGGGTTTATCCGCCCAATTGTGGCTTTGGTCAAATCGATTGCGTCGGCCATTTCGATTGGTACGGGTGGCTCGATCGGCCGTGAAGGGCCCATTATTCAAATTGGTGCAGCCTTTGGCTCCACGCTCGGTCGCATCATCAAAATGCCGATGCGCCAGCGTTTTATTTTAATTGCGGCAGGCGCCGGTGGTGGTATTGCCGCAACATTTAATGCGCCTCTAGGCGGCTTAGCGTTTGCTGCCGAGCTGATGTTAGTCAGCATCAGCGCGCGCACCTTGTTACCCGTGGCCATCGCCACGGTCACCGCCACCAACATTGGTCGCTTATTCTTCGGCATGCACCCGTCTTTTCCCGTTTATGGCCTTCGTGCGCCACAACATGTCGTTGATACAGCCTGGCAACTTTTAGCCTATGTACCCTTCGGCGTGATTGCAGGTTTTTTATGTTTGTTGTTTGTGCGCGCTATTTACTGGTTTGAAGATTTGTTCGACGCCATGCCTGGCAATTATTACTCGCGCCATATGCTCGGCATGCTGCTTGTGGGCATCATGATGTATTTATTTTTACACTTCACCGGCCATTATTATATTCAAGGCGTAGGTTACGCGACCATCGTCGATGTGTTAGCCAAAGCCCTAATGAACCCTTGGTTTTTATTATTGCTGTTTGTCTGCAAATTTCTTGCGACCTGCTTAACACTCGGCTCGGGCGCCTCTGGCGGTATTTTTTCGCCTTCATTGTATCTTGGCGCAGTCGCAGGTTGTGCTTACGGCATTTTGATGCAACACATTGCCCCCGGACTTCATGAATCACCGGTGGCGTTTGCCGTCGCAGGCATGGCAGCGATGGTTGGCGGCAGCACCGGCGCTTTATTCACAGGTATTATCATGGTGTTTGAAATGACCAGTGATTACAAAGCTGTTTTACCTGTAATGATCGTGGTGGCCATTACCTACGCCATTCGAAAATACTTCTCTAACGAAAGTATTTACACTTTAAAATTACTACGACGCGGCGCATTGGTGCCTGAAGGACTGCAGGCTGCGATCATTGGCTCACAAAACGCGGGCCACGTCATGCACACCGAATTTAGCGTGCAAGACTTGAGCGCGGGCGAAATCAAACCGACTGAAGATATGGTGGTCTACACCCGTGGCAAAACCATCGAAGCGATCTCACGCCACGGCCTTGTGGATAAAAACTTTGTCTGTGTAAGCGAAACCACCTCAATGCTTAAAACCTTGCGCTTAGAGCACCGCAAACGTGTGAAAACGATCTTGGTCTTTGATAAAGAGAAAGATTTGAGCATAGAACACTTGAAAGGCATCATCGCGCCGCGTACCCTATTAAACAATTATATGAACAACGCAGAGCTCATGGAATCATGACCACACCACCGAGAGAAGAGTTCAAACCTCAAAAGCCACGAGCGTTCAGCAACGATTATATTCATCGCTGGAATGTGCACGAAGAAATTGCCAACAGCATCACCCATTTTGTTGGCGTGCTGCTCGGTATTGCCGCACTGGTCATCATGATCATCGAGGCAAGCATCTACCAATCCGTGGAAGGCATTGTCGCGAGCATCATCTTTGGCGCCAGTATTATCGTGTCCTACGTTTCGTCGGTGATTTATCACGCCGTATTGGCGCCCAAGATTAAATATTTTTTCCGCATCATGGATCACTGCTGTATTTACCTACTCATTGCAGGTTCTTACACTCCCTTTGCCTTAGTCACACTCAGAGGCCCTCTTGGCTGGACCTTGTTCGGCATTATTTGGGGCATTGCCTTAGTCGGTATTATTCTGAAGTTTAACTACGTCGGTAAATACGAAATGCTCTCAACCATCTTGTATGTCTTGATGGGCTGGATTGCCGTGGCTGTTTCAGTGCAATTATTTGAACACCTGCAACTCGGTGGGATTATTTGGCTGGTCATTGGCGGGCTGACTTACACAATCGGTGTCATCTTTTTCATTTACGAACGCGTGCCTTTTTTTCACACGATTTGGCACCTATTCGTGCTCGCCGGCAGCATCTGCCACTTTTTCTGTATTTCGCTCTACGTCCTGCCTTATCCACCGGGTTAAGCGTGCTTGCGAGCCACGCCGCACTCACGTAGAATCCGCGCAAAACGAACAGGAACAGACTCATGGGATTTAAATGCGGTATCGTCGGCTTGCCAAACGTGGGCAAATCCACTCTTTTTAATGCACTCACACAAGCAGGCATCGAAGCACAGAACTACCCGTTCTGTACGATCGAGCCCAATGTTGGCACCGTGCCCATGCCAGACCCCAGGCTCGACCAGCTCGCCGCCATCGTTAAACCTCAAAATATCGTGCCAACCTATATGCGATTTGTGGATATCGCAGGTCTTGTCGCCGGCGCCTCCAAAGGCGAAGGCCTGGGCAACCAGTTTTTAGCCAATATTCGCGAGACCGATGCCATCGCCCACGTGGTGCGCTGCTTTGAAAATGACGACATCACCCATGTAGCCGGCAAAGTCGATCCGCTCAGCGATATCGACGTCATCAACACCGAGCTGATGCTCGCTGATTTAGAAAGCGTGGATAAAGCCCTACTTAAGGTCGCGAAAAAAGCTCGCACCGGTGACAAAGAAGCGAAAATAGAAGCCAGCCTTTTAGAACGCTTAAGCCAACACCTAGGCGATGGTCAAGCTGCCCGCAGCCTTGATGTGAACGACGATGAAGCTATCGCCCTTTCTCGCATGCAATTGCTCACCGCCAAGCCAGTGCTCTATGTCGCGAATGTGAATGAAGACGGCTTTGATAATAACCCTTTGCTGGATCAAGTTCGGGAGCTGGCCAAAAAAGAAAATGCCTCTATTGTCGCTGTCTGTGCAAAAATCGAATCTGAAATCGTCGAACTCGACGAAGAAGAGCGCAAAGAGTTTTTAGCCGAGCTTGGCCTTGAAGAGCCTGGTCTTAACCGGGTGATTCGAGCAGGTTATGATTTATTAGGACTACAAACCTACTTCACCGCTGGCGTAAAAGAAGTGCGCGCCTGGACCACAAAAAAAGGCGCGAGCGCACCGCAAGCCGCCGGCGTGATCCACACCGACTTTGAAAAAGGATTTATCCGCGCAGAAGTCATCAGCCTTGACGATTTCATCACACACAATGGCGAAAACGGCGCAAAAGAAGCCGGTAAAAAACGCGTGGAAGGTAAAACCTATACCGTGAAAGACGGCGACGTGATTCATTTTTTGTTTAATGTGTGAATAATGCGAAAAGCATAACCCAGGTTTGATTTTTCCCGGATTATCTCTCGCCGTAGCTGCTTCGCAGCAAAGGCGGACCAACCCAGGCTTGCTTTATGGCTAATGTCATTGCGAGCGAACGATAGTGAGCGCGGCAATCTCGCTCGAGATCGCCGCGGTGATTACATCTTCTCTACATGCCGTAGCTGCACACAACCTTTCACAAACGGCGAGGACGCGGGAAACGCAAGCTTACCTGACAAGCTTTGTACGAAACGCGGGTCGTCATCGGCCATATTGAAGCTGGGCGACAGTTTGAGGATAATCCAAGAAAAGCGCTATTCGATGAATGAGAGAATCAATAGATGGGCTGTGATATTCATATCGAAGCCGATGTTTGCGAAAAGCAACCTGTCGACTAGCGAGATAAAGATTTTACTTTTTGAGACTGGGCATATTAAATAGTTTTTAGTGAGGATGGGACGTGTTTTTAAGAATAATTGGTGAAACGCATGGTGAAGGTACTGATTTCCTTAATCGCGCGGAACAGTTAGCGGAAAAAGCCGCTATTGTATTGGTCAGAGAAGGTGGGATTTATGAGAATTACCCCGCCGGGAAGATAGGCCTCAACACGTATACTGTCGAAAATGTAGCGGCTTTTGCATATTCTGATGTGCTAGATTTCTTAAAATACTATTTTACGTTGATAAAAAAATATCACCCTGGCTATAGTATAATTACATCGTATTTAAAATGCCGGGAGAATAAACAATGGCCTGCTGTTATTAAAATGAAAAAAGCGATTTTGCACAGCGTAGAACTTTTCACCGAACTCATCAATTATTCATTCTCAGAAAAAGGGGAAAAATATTATCTACTGCAAGTGATTTTTGAGCGCTTTTGTGATCAAGTTGATAAGAAAATTGGTTGTAATGCTTTAAAAGGGCTTGTGTCGGATGATGATAATGAAAGAATTAATCTATTTTTAAATCATCATGAGGTGTTGTTGTTGGAAGTAAAAAAACTAGTTGAATCGATTGTGGCATACATTAAAGATAAGTATCCAGGGAGTGAAAACGATCAAATTAGTCTAAAAAAATCATGGATTGATAAGGTATTTGCGTTTGATGACGCGCTTGTCGAACAGGAGCATGGGAGATTAAATACAGATGCGGTGATTCTTGATTTGCGAAATTATTTTTATAAAATAAATTTGACTAAAATTTTCGGAGAAACTGATAGAGAGGTGTGGTTTATCGTTGGTCGAGCGCATTTGCCTGGGCTTAAGGAGCTCATGAAAACGACACCAGTGCCCTGTCGGTTTGTAGCAGATGATAGAAAAGAAGCGCTTTTAAATTTGTATGGCTCAAGTAGTGTTGGGCTCCGGCGCTATACACTCCACACAGAAAGTAGCTGGCAAAAAGTTAGAGACAAACAAAACAGCGGCTTTCCAAAAGCTCCCTAACCATTATTGATATCATGAGGTTATATAATGCTGTTTTGAAAAAATAGACTTGTATGATTTTGGTATCTCATACAGCCCAACCAAGGTGTTTAGCGATGGCAGTGGACAGAATAGATACAAAGACTAAGCCCGAATTCAAAATAATACAAATCAGCGATAGTCACTTAACAAAAACAGACAAAGACAGGGTTTTTGGCTTTCCAGCAAATAAAAACTTCTCTCTAGTCATGGAAAAACTCTACCATGAAGAAGATGTTGATTTAATATTCGCAACAGGCGACATTTCGAACGATTACTCAAAAGAATCTTACCAACTGTTTGCCGAAAAAATAAGCCTAATCGACAAACC
This sequence comes from Gammaproteobacteria bacterium CG11_big_fil_rev_8_21_14_0_20_46_22, assembly GCA_002796245.1. NCBI lineage: Bacteria > Pseudomonadati > Pseudomonadota > Gammaproteobacteria > Gammaproteobacteria bacterium CG11_big_fil_rev_8_21_14_0_20_46_22. The sequence goes on from PCWT01000054.1 coordinate 40,352, forward strand.
TGTTTATTGGATTCCTGGAAATCACGACAATACGGAAACAATGAGGGAAGTTTTCGCTTACTTTCCACATTTCAAGGAAGGCACTCACTTAAGCCATGCCAACTGGCATTTCCTATTTTTAAACACAAAATTTGAAAATAATAGCTACGGGAAAATTCAGAAAAGCGAATTAAACACACTACAGAAAAAAATCGAACTTATTCCTACATCGGGAAAAATCGCAATTGTCATGCATCACCCGGCCATAAAAGTAAACACACCGCTAGTTGATGCGCATGGACTTAGAGAGCCCGATGCTTTTATTGAACTTGTCAAACGCTACAAAAACATATCACTGATCATATGTGGGCATGTTCACGAAGACTATTGCTTACCCATTGCTAACTGCAAACTTATCACCTGCCCTGCAACGTGCTTTCAATTCAAAAAAAATGCCATTGAGCTTGCTTTTGAAAAAAGAGTCGGCTACAAATTGTACACTTTTAATAAAGAAGGATTCACATGTTCAACAAAACAATGGGACTTTTAAATAAACTTAAACGATTCTGGGCAAGCTTCACCCCCAGGTATAATCTTTGTTTAGACAGCTCCGAATATGCTATTGATTCAAAACACTTAATTCATCGTTTTAAGGTTTATGGTAGCCACAATTACGTTAAATTCACTTATGAAGAAATAATGAGAGATAGAAACCTCACGTACCAAATCAACCCCTACGATCTAATCGATATTGCAGTTAAAGAACGGGATGCACAAAAGAAAAAAAGCATCTATATAATCAAAAAAACCCTGCGAAACAATTATTTTAAAGTATGCAATGCTGAGGGCGAACATATTATCGATGGCGACGAACTGTGCCACAACCCTATATTAATCAAACAAATGTCGCCGATTGATCTACACAATATTTCTTACAATACCGGCTTCATTCACGGAAGACGCCTATCAAAAACCATTTCTGAATCTTCAAAGGGCCCAGCAAAACCATCACTTAGGGTGTTATAACCCAGGCAACGTTTCATCACCCTCAGCTACTTCACCAAAAAATCCTTCACCACCTTGCCATAAGGCAAGGTCAAGTCCGCCACAAAATGCAGCGCACTGATCACTTCCTTCACCGGCAAATTAGCCACGGGGGCTAAAGCGTGTTGAAAAAGTTCTAGCGCGCCTGGGCCGCGCCAAGCACCTTTTAGGTCGATATTTGTCAAGTGGTACTCGACCAATTGGCAGATTTTCGGGCCGCCATCGACATCGGGTATCAGCTTCACTAAATAATTAGGCTCATGCAATACCGCCAAAACATCCGCGTTCGGAACCGTTTGGTATTTATAGCCCATAGTACCCACTGCGACACAAACTGGGCCATAGTATAAAGTACCCAACAAGGTATCCGCCTCGACTTTCAAGCTTGGGTTAGCTAGTTTTTTCGGGAACCCCCAAATTTCACGGCCACCCGCGATCGGCGCATGGCAGTCCAAATACATGGAATGCACATAGCCACCTTTTTTGCCCTCGTACGCCACAGGAATGACTTGACCTGATTCCGTGTAATCGCCAAACCCTGTGGAATCCGGCATACGAATAAACTCAAACTTCACAATGGGTTCGTCAAAGGTTAAACACTCTGGCAACACAGCTTTTAAAGCATCAGGATCAGTTTCATACGTGATAATCATGTACTCACGATTCACAAAACGATAAGGACCTTCAGGATAGGTAGTAATGCCACGACGAATTGGCATGCCAAAGGTATTGTAAATCGGCTTGATGTGTTTCATTGTTTTCTCCTTAAGACAAATCGCAAGCTTCAATATATCGCACTTTATCACCCTTTTCGAGATTCGCGTTAACGCAGAAAACCGACTATAGTGGAAGCCACACGCCCCCATTTAAGGAATATTCATGAGCAAAAATACGGAGGTTTTAATTGTTGGTGCTGGCCCCAGCGGTTTAATGGCGGCTATTGAACTTCGCCGTCGCGGTATTGATTGCCGTCTTATCGATAAGAAAGACGCGCCCACTCAAACCTCGAACGCTGTCGCTGTGCACGCACGCTCCCTCGAAATGTGGGACAACCAAGGCATTATCAATAAAGTAAAAGGCAAAGCCCAGCGCATCGAAGGCTTAGAAATTTTCTCACAAAGCATGAAACGCTTAGCGTCGATGGCATTTGTGAAACACTTAAAATCCACCTACCCCTGCGCCTGGGATATTCCACAAAACCAAAGCGAAGCCGTATTGATTGAGCGGCTCGGCGAACTCGGATTGCAGGTCGAGCGCTCAACCGAATTAGTTTCAGCCAAAATACACGACGACGGTGTTAGCTGTGAGATCAAAACAGCAGGCGCTGAGACTACCATCGTTGAGTGTCACTACGTGATTGCCAGCGATGGTTTTCATAGCACGCTACGCAACATGTTAAAGGTCGAGTACGAAGGTAAAGATTTAAAACAAGAATTCATCATGATCGATACACCTTTAAATTATCCCGTGGATTTGCACAAGATTGCTATTTTTTTTCACCCAGAAGGCTTGTCAGGTGTTTTTCCGATGAAAGAAAGTGCGCGCATTATTGTTGAAGTAGCCAATGATAAAAGCTACAACCGCGAAAATGGCGTAACACGCGAAACATTTATCGAAGTACTAAAACGTCGGTGGTCGTTTGATTTCCAGCTGGGTGAAGCCCGCTGGATGAGCCATTTCTTTATTCACGAGCGCTTAGCCAAACACTACCAATCTGGTCGTGTGTTTTTAGTCGGCGACGCCGCCCATGCACACTCGCCCGCCGGCGGACAAGGTATGAATACCGGCATGCAAGACGCGTACAACCTGGGCTGGAAATTAGCGGCTGTAATAAAAGGCGAGCTGAAAGACTGCGTGCTTGACACTTACGAGCCAGAACGTCGCCCGGTTGCGCAAAATGTTTTAAAGCAATCCACCGCCATGACCGTGGCCGCCGCCGTTAAAAACCCGCTACTGATTAGCCTTAGAAATTTTTTCGTGCGGCATGTGGCCTCGCGTCGCGTGTTTCAAAAAAACTTTGCGAACTTTATCGGCGAACTCAGTTATCATTACCGTCAGTCACCCTTAAGCTTAGGGGATAAACACATCAACCTTCGCCCGGGAGATCGCTCACCCATCATCCACCACAGCGAACATTTTGTACTGTATGTGCCAGAAAACTGGGCTAAAAAAGCTGAAATTGAAGCGCTTATCAAACCCCACACCAGTTGGATAGAGCTTTGCCTAGCCACAGCCGAACAAGCCAAACAGCTGGCGTTAAAGCACGGGTTTTGTTTAGTGCGGCCGGATATGTACATCGCCTGCCAGGGTTGTTGCACGAAAGAGCTAGCCCAATGGCTGGACGCTTGGGTGAAATAAGCTCGTTTTTTCACGCTTGAGTAAGCTGGATTGATTTGCCGTCGTGCTATAGCGCCATGGCGAGAGATAATAAGCGCTTTTATTTCCCGGGTTATCCTCATGATACTCGTCAACCTAGGCCACACTTCATCTTCAATCTCATTGTGAGCAAACGATAGTGAGCGCGGCAGCCTTGTTAAGTAACATGGAGATTGCCGCGTCGCTTCGCTCCTTGCAAAGACGGTTGGGGTTTAAGGTTACATCGCGGCTTTGATTTTTGCCAAGGCTTGTTTTTCAAGCTGGCGCACACGCTCGGCAGACACGCCGAGTTCATCCGCCAAATCATGCAAGGTCGCTTTAGGCTCAGCCAAAAAACGTTTTTCTAAAATCACTCGCGAGCGCTCATCCAAGCCGCCCATCGCGTGGATCAAACGGGTTTGTTGATCATCGGCACTGCTTTCGTTAACCAACGCCGTTTCGGGGTCAAGCTCGGCAGAAACCAAATAATCGGCGGGGGTATAGACATTGTCATCATCATGCTCAGCCAACACATCATACGCTGCATCTTGTGCGTACATGCGCGATTCCATTTCGCGCACCGTCTCAGGCTTCACATCCAAATCTTTGGCAATGTCTTGCACATCGCTTTCTTTAAACCAAGCGAGCTGCGTTTTCATTTTGCGTAAATTGAAAAACAGTTTGCGCTGCGCTTTGGTGGTGGCCACTTTCACAATGCGCCAGTTTTTCAAGACAAATTCATTTATCTCTGCCTTAATCCAATGCACGGCAAAGCTCACCAAGCGCACACCTTGTTTCGGGTCAAAACGTTTAACGGCCTTCATCAGACCGATATTGCCTTCTTGGATCAAATCGGCTTCTGACAAACCATAGCCCGAATATTTTCTCGCGATCTTAACCACAAACCGTAAGTGTGAAACAACGAGCTGGCGCGCAGCCTCAAGACTGCCTTGCTCGTGATACGCTTGTGCCAAGCGCACTTCTTCGGCCTGGCTTAAGAGCGGAAAACTGTTCACAAAGTGCATGTAGCTGCTGACATTATCAACACTTAGGCTCACATTGAGCGCTGGAATACGTGTCATATTCAAACCTCGCTAGACTTGGCTTTGGATTCACTGATTCTTATTGGCGGCCATTTTAGCACTCTTTAGGCCGGAGCGCCAAGGCTCGTCGACCTGGCCGAATATAGCCCCCCAGATCTTACTTGCCTGGAGTATGCGAAGCAGCTGGCTGAGCCATCCCACCACCTCCCGGAGGAGGCTCATTAGGCGTAACCTGTCCAGAATCCCGAGCGGGAGGCTGTACGCCTGGCGAATCCCTGTGGGAATTTTGAGCAGCCTGGCCAGGCAAGCCATTATCATGGGCTTGCTCGTCACGGGCTTTGTCAGCCAAAACCTCTGTTGTTTTTGTGCCTTTTTCTCTTTGATCAATCGCCGCTGATAAAGCATCAGTTTCTGCTGGTGAAGCATCAGTTTCTGCTGGTGAAGCATCAGTTTCTGCTGGTGAAGCATTAGTTTCTGCTGGTGAAGCATCAGTTTCTGCTGGTGAAGCATCAGTTTTTGCTGGTGAAGCATCAGTTTTTGCTGGTGAAGCATCAGCTGCTCCTGCTCCACCAGGTCCAGAAGCTAACTCTGCCGTCCCAGAATCCCTCAGTTGTTCTTGAACAGTAAGCGGAACAGCTTTCGGGTCCAGACTATCCAATGCTTGCACAAGCTTTGGCGTATCTTGATCAAGCTGCTTAAGTGCAGCACCCTTAAGGCCATCAACTTCCTGATCACTTTTACCGGCTTGCTTAGCTTCTTTATACGCTTTGATTTTATCGTGCAGCGCCGCAAACCCTTTAATCAAACCCAAGGCTAATAGCGCGATAATAATCAATAAAAAAGCTTCGTTCTCTTTTGTACTGGCCTTATTAAGACTCTTAAGCTTTTGCGTCATTTTTTGCGAGAAAGTCGGCGCTGGTTTAGGTGCGCTTGTTTGATTGGCTGTGCCAGCAGCAGGTTTTGGCGCTTGCGCGGCGCCTACGGCTTCAGCCGCTGCTTGCTTTTTATTGGCGTCGTCTTGTCGGCGCTCAGCCGCATTGGCACTATCTGCAGCTGTTTTTTGCTGTTCTTGGGTTTCATTGCCAGGGGCATGATCAGACGATTGGCGCACTTCCTGGTCCTGCTGAGGCGTTTGAACACTTGTTTTATCATCTTGGTTTTGCTTATTTTTTGGCATAAAATGTCCGCATGTAATCTATTTCCTACAATTTTATCAAATTTTGGTGAAAAATCAAGCATGGTTAGCCGAAACCAGCGGCTCCCGGCGAAATCGTAGACCCACGAGTGGCAAGGGCTCCAGAGGGAGCCGCTGCTGATGTTGTCTGCGGGTTATGATCTTGATTTGAGTCAGGCATAATTGATACCTTTTATGTAGGGCCGTCCTGCTAAAGCCTTTAATTCAAAAACTCGCTAAAATCAATAATCTTCGTAAAATACGCCGCATCGACAAGCGCATCACTGACACCATTGACATGAATCAATACGGGAAAACACGAAAAACCTCTCGGCTTAGATAATCGCTGGATTTTTTCAGTCATGGCCTCTATGACATCGGTTTTGACTTCATTTCGAGAAAATTTAATTTCACAGACAAATAAGTTATTAAACCGTGTTTGTATCATATAGTCGATTTGGCATCCCCTTTGTTTAATCGTTTTTCTCTGGAAATAAGCGCCATCAATGACGACGTCATTAGCCGTTATGCCCAACTGCTGCCAAATCGTTTTTCGATTACTTAACACAAGGTTTTCAAACTGCAGCCCCATTATTGTCGACCATTCTGGCAACAGGGCAATAGACTTCCCCTCATACAATCCTTTCTCTATTTTTATTTTTTCTTTATCAAGATAACGCAAATAAAACCGCAAGTAGTTGTCACTCAAACGATATCGACTTAACTTTGAAAAATTACCGGCTTTAACGAGCCAAGTAAAATCTCTGCTGATAAAACCTGCTTCTACCAAATCACTTAAATATTCAGATATTAGCCCACTTGGTTGAATGCTTAAATGCTGGCAAATTTTTGCCATATCGGCAGGCTCTTTAAGCAATGCAGAAACAATTTTTTTATACATATTAGATCTTTTTCCGAATAGGTCATGAAAAATATTATCAAACTCTCTCAGCAACAACCCGCCATCGGTGTAACAAAGCTGTTTAATATTCTCATCAACAGGCAGCTTAGGATCCAAACACTCAAGATACAGAGGAACACCCCCTGAAATGGCTAAATATTTTAATTTATCCGTAGCGCTCACATGATTTTTATACCCTGCCCAAAATTCACTGCATAACGCTAATGGTAATTCTTTTAGCGTTAATACATGATGTATTCGGCCGATAAAGCCTGAAGCAGACAATAGATTTTTATCTATCCATGATGAAACTGAACCACAGACTATTAACATTAGGCGTTGATTTAACTTAAATTCATCATCCCAAGCATTTTTTAGTTTTGCCAAAAAGGTACTATCGCCTTCTGCCATCCATGAGATTTCATCCAAAAGCAAAATGATGCTGCCTTGATGAACACGCCTAGCAAGAATCGAAAATAGCTCTGCCCAATTATCTGCTTTAAGTGTCGGCAAATCAGGAAAATAGACGCTTAGACGCCTTGCAAATTCATCACGTTGATCTTGTGCGGTAATACCTTCTTCTGGCGCCAAACCAACAAAACGATAAAGCAGCTTGCTTTTAGCAAACTCGGCGATTAACCGGCTTTTACCAATGCGGCGTCTGCCTTTGATAGCCACAAACTTAGCCACTTTCTCCGTATACCAAGCTTGCAAGCTATTAAGCTCTTGGGTTCTACCTACAAATCTTCCCACAATAGGACGCCCTCTGGTCACTACAACAAATCGCTATTTTGCCATTTATTGTAGTTTTTTTCAACTGTTTGCGCTACAACAAATCGCTGCTTTGCCGTTTGTTGTAGGTAATGAGTGGCCTACCTCTAAATCCAGCGTCGAATTCGAAACCAGATCAACAACAAGATCGCAACCAGCACCATCACGCCCAAGAAAATATAAAAGCCACCGCCCCAGTTCAAAGGCGGCATAACCCTAAAATTCATGCCAAAAATGCCGGTGATCAAGGTCAGCGGCAAAAAGATAGCGGAGATCACAGTGAGCACTTGCACCACACGATTCGTTTGGCTGGTCATCAAGGAATAATGCAACTGCATGAGCGAGTCAATTTGAAACTGTAGCTGCTGCGCGAATTTCACGCCTCGCGTGATGTGGCTTTCCAAATCAGCCAAATGCACACGCGCACCACCCGAAGTCTCTTCTTCTTCCAGGTCTTGCTGCCAGAGCATCACAGCATCGAGCTGGCTTTCGCACAAACGGTACAAGCGTTGCATACTGTTTTTATAGGCTAAAAATTCACGCCATTGGTTGAAACGCCGGCCCTCATCCAACATTGACTGCTGCCACTGGCCAAACTTTTCACTGAGCTTGTCACGTAACTGTAAAAACTGATCGGTCATGGCGATCAAGATATGGTAAAGCAGCGCATGGATTTCTTTCGGCGGCTGACGCTTGCCATCGGCTAAGCGCTGAGACACTCGCGAAACGGTCGAGCCCTCTTCGGACACGGATATCAAGACCTTATCAAATAAAATAAACGCCGCGGGCTTAGCTGGAGAATTAATCGGGTCTTTAGAATCAACCTCAACCCCGCGATAAATTAAAAAACTATAATCGTCAGTGGCGTCATAAAAACAGGGATGTAGCTCGTTGAAGCAGTCTTCATAATGTTCTTGATGAAGCTCGAGCTCATCGCGCTCTTTAAAAAACGCAAGCACACTATCCAACTCTTCGCGATTGACTTGCACCCACAAAAAATCCGCATCGGAATGCTTTTCGTTTAAGTCCACAACCCGTGGTTTCGAGCCGTCTGCAAATGCCCAGGTTTTCATCCGCTCTCCTTGTGATTACAACCCTAAATCGCCGCCACTCGCCAACATTAAGCCTTGTCGCAAGGCCGACTGCATCAGCGCCTCTTCACCCAAGCGCTCGGCCGACAAAGCCAATACCAAATATGCCTCGGGCGTTTTCTCTAAACGTAAACTTTTCTCTGCATAGGTTTTTGTGATCGCCCAGGCTTTTGCATGAAAAGCAACAACAGCAATTGTGCAATATAAAGCCGGGCTTGCGGTTTGTTTTTTACTCCAGCCGTCGACCATATCCAGCTGGCGATCGGGATCTTCCAAGCGCACGCGCGCAAACAAACGCAACAACGCATCGTCCCACTCAGATTTCAACTCTTGGCTAATGAGTTTAGCCGCGCGATCATGCTGACCAAAATCAATTAAACGCGCAATATACGCTTGCACAATCGGTTTGCGAAGCTTGATGATTTTCGGTAAGTCTTTCCAAACCGTATCAATATCTTCAAGACTGGCATTGGCATCATTAATCACGTGCTTCACCGCATAATACGCTTGCTGATCCAGTTCATCTTGGTCAATCAAATGCTGCTTAGATAAATCTGGAATTAAGTCCAGCTGGCGACGCCAATTTTTGCAGGCCGCATGGTAACGATAAATCAGCTTTTGCACTTGCTTGTGCTTGGCTGCGCTTTTTTTCAAGTCACGCAAGGTGAGCTTCAATTCATCAAGCTGATGATGCTCAAGCTGCAATTGCGCACGCATTAAACCCACCGCCACAGCTTCGTTCTTATCGACCTTCAAAGCCTCATTTAAATAACGATCACGTCGATCGTACGCCAACTGCTCTTGCGCTGCGCGCGCGGCACTTAGATAATTCACCACAGGAATTGCACTGCTTTTCACACCTTTGATGAGCAAATTTTCAGCGGCTGACCAATCGCCTTCGTGTAAAGCCAACACACCATCGCTGGTTAAACTGTGGGCTTTCTTGCTGCGATGATCCTTGTGCCAACGACGGATAGACCCTGGCGTACCCAGAACACCAAACACAAAGCGCGCGATCATCCACAAAAGTATAATAATGATTGCAATGGCAATAATGAAAAACCAAATCGAGGTTTCCATGCTCCAGTCGCCATAGGCAAACATCACATAACCTGGGTCACGCGAAAGATAGAGGCCCGCGATAATCGCAAGCACTAAAATCACGGCATAAATAACGACGCGCTTCATGAAGCAACCCTCGTCGTCTCAGGCTTTTCAAAGCCCGTCATCACGGCTTTATTTTGCTCGGCCACGAGATTATTGAGCCCCACTAAAGCATCACGAATCGATGGCAATTTAGGGTCCACATCCACCGCCTGAAGTTTTTCAATGGCTTGAATGATCGGCAAGGCTTGTGTTTGGTCATGATCAAAATAGCGCTGCAGCATTGAAACAATTTGCTTCAAGCTTTCTTGGTACAATACGCTGTTGCGCTGAACCAGCGCCCATTGGGCTTGCGAAAATAATAAGGATAAATTTTGCATCACCACATTATGCTCAGCACTCGACAACAAGGGCTCTATGGGTTGATCATGACGGCGCACGACAACCACCTTGCTCAAAGCATGCCACATGCCGTGAGCGAAGCTGCCTTTTTCAGCGGGGTTATTGGTTTTTAAGACATTATTATCTTTCTCTTTAAATTGATTGCGATAAATCGACAAGCCCATTGCCTGCTTTTGCAATGCGTTGAGTTGCATATAAATACCCGGAATATCGACTGACTTCACACCATTAAGACTGGCAATCGCATCAGCCAACTGCTGGCGAACCGGATAGACTTTCGGGTCTGACACGTTAGCCAATCGCGCGTCAGCTGTTTTCAATAGCGCCACTGCGGTGGGAACATCGTGCGAAAAGCTTAAGGTGTAATTCGCTAATTGCACTAGGTGTTTAGCATCACTTAACTGCCACAAACCCTGGCTTTGATGCGCCTTGCCCGCCAAAGCTTTCAAGGTTTGTTGCTCTGCTTGGCTGTTTTGCTGCGCTTGATCCAACTGCGCTTTCAAAGCCGCGATGGCTTGATTATTCGATACGACACTGGCTTCTAAGTTTTGCATCGCAGGGTTTGACGTTTTCGGCTTGGCCACGTGCTGCTCGGCCTGCCAGACATAAGCTGACGCTGCCAAGGCCACAACGGCGATCACAAAAGTAATCAATAAAATGACTTTAGAAAAAAAACCGGCTGTGGCACGCACAGGCTCATCAGCCTGAACTTCTCCACGCTGCGGCACATCGCGCACCTCGTCTAGCGGCTTATCATCAAAATCCTCAGGGCTGGGCTTATCCGTCACGGGCTTTTCCTTAAACTTTCAGTGTTTTGCTAGCTTAGCATAGCGTTTGCGAAGGTCAAAGGCTTGGCTTGACTGCCCACCCGATATTGCTATGCTCTGTTCAACATCAGGAGCGCGCGATGATCCACCTAGTCCCAGGCCCGGTTGAGCCTACCGCTAACACACTGAAAGCCTACGCAAGCTTTCTCGGCTCACCGCGACTACAAACAGCATTTTGGCAAGATTACAGCGCACTGGCCAATCACCTCCAAACGATCTGCCAAACGACAAACACGATGGCCATCATGACCGGTGAAGGGATGCTCGGCGTGCGGGCAGCCATGAAAAGTGCGATCACTGAAGGCAACAGGGTACTGTGCGTGGTCAATGGTCTTTATGGGGAAGGGATGGCCGAGATCGCCGAAGGCTTGGGCGCCGAGGTCACACGCGTAACATTTAGCGACACCGAATTTGACCGTGGATTGTTAATGCAGGCCATCGACCAGGCTCAACCGGATAGCATTTGTTGCGTGCACTGCGACACACCCACAGGCTTGCTCAATCCGCTAGAGCAAATTGCCAGCTTAAAAAAACAATTTGGCGTGGGGCTTTTAATCGTTGACGCAGTTTCAAGCATCGGCGCCACGCCCGTGAATGTAGATGCTAACGGTGTCGACATTCTCATTGGCGCAGGGCCAAAAGCCCTGGGCGGTAACACCGACGTCAGCTTTGTTGCCGTGAGCCCAGCCGCCTGGCATAACATCATCCGCCGCGATTATCGCTTAGGCTATGAGGCCTTACTGCCCTTTAAAGATGTGCAAAATGCAGAGCAACTGCCCTACTTGCCTCATTGGCCAGGCATTGCTGCGCTACGCAGTGCTTGCGAAGACATTATCAACACAGGTTTAAATAAAACATACGAACGCCATCTGATCGCGCGCGATTTTGTGTGCACAGAATTGGAGCGATGCGGCTTTAAGCTCTTTCAACCCGAGCGGGCACTGCGCTCACCCAGCGTGACCGCTGCGTATTTACCCCATGGCATGAGCTGGCAAGATTTCAACACCGCACTGTGCAAAAAAGGCGTGCAGGTCGGACGTGGCGTGGGCGAACACGCGAACACGCTGTTTCGCATCGGCCACATGGGCCCGCAAACAGACATGAAACGCTTGAAAAAAGCGATGAAAATTATTAGGACGTGCCTCTAAACTCATCACTGGGCTGCAAAACAAGCCAAATCGGTAAAAATAGAGGAAGCTTAAAACAGCGTTTTGATCTTATCTACCAAACAGTTTTCATCCATCGATCGCGATACATGAATGCTCGAAAAACCCAAACGAGTCGCCGCATCCGCAATTCGCTGGCTATAACACAATAAAGGTATTTGCTTACAGCACTCACGATACTCGGGCGAGGCGGCGGCCAAGGCAAACATCAAAACATCCACGCTAGGCACGACTAAAAGCTTAGCCGCAAGCTTGTCATCAAACGAGGCTTGCGTAGGCACTCGCTCATACACAGTGACAACATCACATACGATATTTTTCCGGGATAAATATTGCTCAATCACACCGCGGCCGTTTCTGCCCGTGAATAACGCCACGCGTTTCGCCTGCGGCAACACATCAGCCAAGGTCGCGAGCAAGCCTTCACTATCGGGGGTTTTAGCTAACAAAACATGCGAAACTTTTTCAGCTAAAACCTTCGCGGTGGCTTCACCCACGGCGATAAACACAGTGTCTTTCCAGTTGGCATCAGCCAGCAAGGTCTCGCCCTGCAACACAGCATTCACACTGGTGACCAAAACCGCTTCATGCGAAAGACTGGGAAGCTGCGTCGGTTTACACGGTTTGATATCGATAGCCTGAAAGGCTTGGGCAGAAATACCCGCCGCAGTTAAAGCATCCAAAAGGTTTTTCGCACGCAAAGGATCGCGCAAAACAATCACATCACTCACGTGATACACCGAGACTGGCAAGTAATTCAAAGGCGCCTTTTGCAACCAACTCATCAGCCACACGCTGACCCAACAGCAGCGCATCAGATTCAGGTGCGCTATCTTCAACGCTAATCATACGCCCACCTTTGGCGTCGGCCACCAGGGCAATCATGCGCATCACGCCCTGCTCAATAACCGCATGCGCAGCCAACGGCCAATGGCAATCGGCTTTCATGCGTGTAGACACTGCGCGCTCAGCGCTCACACAGGCTTGTGTGGCAGGATCATTTAAGGTGAGCAGACACTGCTGCATAAATTCATCACCGGTACGACATTGCACCGCTAAAACGCCTTGAGCAATCGCTGGAATAAAATCAGGTAACGATAAGACCTGCACGATACGGTCAGCCAAGCCCAAGCGTTGCAAACCTGCAGCAGCCAAAATAATGGCGTCAAAATCGCCAGCGTCTAAGCGGGCCAAACGGGTGTTCATATTCCCGCGCAAAAAAGCCACACGGATATCCGGACGCTTGCGCAGTAATAAAGACTGACGACGCAAACTGGACGTGCCGACAACCGCCCCCTCGGGCAAATCCATCAAAGATGCATGATTATTCGAAACAAAGGCATCAAAAGGATTTCCGCGCGGCAAAAAGGCCGGCACCGATAAACCCTCGGGCATCGCATAAGGTAAATCCTTCGTAGAATGCACCGCAAAATCTGCTCGCCCCGATAACAAGGCTTGCTCAAGCTCTTTAACGAACAAGCCCTTACCACCAATTTTCGACAAGGATTGATCAAGCTTTTTATCGCCCTCCGAAATAATAGGCAACAGTTCACAAGCAAGCTCAGGATGAAGACGCATCAACTCGTCGCACACCAGTTGCGTTTGGGCGAGCGCTAAGGGACTTTTACGTGTGGCGACTTTAAGCGTTCGCATCGCACTCTCGCTTAAGTGCCTCAAGGCGCGCATCTTTTTCGGCCCATTTTTCATTTAACCACGCCTGAAAACGCACACGAAAATCACGGTCATTCGTATAGTCGCCGAGAATTTCAGCCGGAATGGGCTCGACTTTTACATTCACAATCACTTTTTTCACCTTCGCGCCGTACAATTCCCACATCGACGGCGGCTTGCCCCCGCAATACACAATATCCACATGCACCAATTTTTGAAGGCAACCTTGCATAGCATTCACCGTAAACGCCACCCCGCCCGCTTTGGGCTTGAGCAAATGCTTGAACGGTGAGCCTTGGCGATGGGCTTTAGCCGGCGTAAAACGCGTACCTTCAACGAAAGAAATAATACCAATAGGCTCACGACTAAAACGCTGGCACGCTTTTTGCGTGGTGAGCATGTCTTTGCCTTTGAGCTTAGGATTTTTCGCGATTTGCGATTTGGTGTAGCGCTTCATAAATGGGTAACCTGCCGCCCAGCAGTACTGACCCACCAGGGGAATCCATTTCAAACTGTTCTTCATAAAAAAGCGCAACGGCGGAAAATCATGATCTAGCGCGTAATGGAGCATGACAATATCACTGAAACATTGGTGATTCGGGAAAATCAAATACCATTCTTTACGCGAAGACGCTTCAAGCCCCCTGACCTCACACTCCACGCCTGATAAATAACGCGCCACCGCACCGGAACTTGAGCCCCAACACATGGGCAAGTCATTAATAAAGCCTTGCAGGCAGCGGCGAAAGTACGGTACTGGCGTGATCATGCGCACGAGCATCAACAAAAAAGCAAACAAACTGACAAAAGCGCTTAACAGAATGAAAGCGCCCATACCTAAGACGCTCAATATGGCACTCGGCAACCATCGACGCATGACCCTACTCACTTTGACTGATTGATGTAACCGCCTCACTATACCGATTGACCGAAGAATAATCTAGGGCTTATACTGCCAGCATGAAACGAGACGACCTAGCCAAAAGCATTTTTGACAACATCACGCGTTACGTATCAAAAGATAAAACGCAGCATTTGTCTTCAGACCTTAAGCATTTAGCTGAAGATTTAGCAGAGCGTCTAATCCAGCGTTACGATCTCGTCACACGCGCCGAGTTCGAAACTCAAAAGAAAATCTTAGATAAAGCCTTGAAGAAAATCGAAGCGCTTGAGAAAGCGTAGCGAGGAAAACCCGGATTATCACGCCTTCGGCGTTCAATCCATATACAGGCTACACTTCATCGCTAATGTCATTGCGAGCGAAAATCACATGATTTTAATGTACGCCTCAGCACGCAACTGCTGCAACCAGGTGGCCAGCGCATCTTGAAATTGCTGCTGAAACAGCATGTTCTTCACATCGTCTTCGCGTGCCTTGAGGCTCTTAGGCAACTGGGTATTGCGCATACCCAGCAATTTAATCAGGTGGAAACCATTCGCCGCACGTAAGGGTCCTGCTACCTCACCCGGGTTCATCGTCACCACACGCTCAGCAAAAATACTCGGCATGTTCGCCAAGGTACGCCAGCCCATATCACCGCCTTTCAAGGCATCTTGTGCATTAGAATGGCCCATAGCAATTTTCTTGAAGCTTGCACCTGCTTGGAGCTGCTTGAGCAAGGCTTGCGCTTTCTCGCGAGCCGCCGCCACTTCTGCGGGCGACGGTGTCGCAGGCAATGCCACCAAAATATCACCCACGTTATATTCAACTTTTTCAGACTGAATACGCTTTAAAACATCATTCACTTCAGTTTGGCTAATGCTAATATGAGAAGCAACAAAGCTACCTTGAACCATCTGAATCAAAATTTCTTGGCCGATTTCTTTTCGAAACGACGCAACCGTAAAGCCATTTTTTTCCATGCGCTTATACAGCTCACGCGTTGAAATATGATTTTGCTGTGCCACGCGCGTTAACGCCTGATTAATTTGTTCGCTAGAAACTTTTATGTGGTTTTCTTCAGCCAGCTGCAACTGCAAACTACGATTGATCAACTGATTAAGCACCTGCGTGCGCAACACACTGTCTGACGGCAACTCTTTACCCTCGCCCGCGCTTTTAACACGAAGCTTTAGAAGATTAACGTGGCGATCGAGCTCAGCTTGAGTGATGACATCATTATTCACAATCGCAGCGACCTGGTTAATCACTTGTGATTTTGCAGAGGCCACACCTGGCAAGCAAACCAACAAGGCCAAGCACAAACCTAAAAAATAACGTAAGCCTGAAATTTTCATGTGTTATTATCCTGTCTTCAAAAATTGATCGCTGTAATTTTGAACGTAGGACCTCAGCGCATTGCCCACAGAGTCACCACCGTATCCGCCCAAACCTTTGAGCACAAATTGCACAAAGACGCTGGTATTGTACTTAAATTTTCCGGATGTATCTATACGGTCAAAGCTTCGCATCACAACAGCACGAGCCCCCCAGCAGCAACTCTCATAACCCAAACCTGCGAAATAGGTATCGCCAACGGTCTCGCCCCATTGATGGTTCCAAGCGCCAATCAGGTCCCAGCGTTTATGAACCTGCCAATACGTCGAAAAGCCGGCCGATTTTAGACCTGGCAAATCATTTTCTGAGTTCGATACAAAGGTGTAGTTCACATTAAACAGGTGATTCGCATCACGGCTGTACTCTATGGTTGCGTTTTTATAATCAAAGCGGTGATTATACGGTGCCCAAGTCGCACCTAAGGTGCCAGACCAATGCTGCGTTAAATTATACTGCGCCTGGCCCGCCACGGGTGAAAAAGGCCGGCGATCATTCGCAGGCACGGCGTCGCAATTGCCCTGATTGGCATCACACAACTGCACATCACGATTACGAAAATACGCGATCTCACCGATGCTAGCACTGGCTTGCTGCTGGCCCGTTTCACCATTGATCAAACGAGACGTCAGAGCATAGCTCAATTGGTTTGCATCACCAACACGGTCAATCCCGCTAAAACGGTTATCCTGAAACAATTGGCTGTAAGTAAACTGCTGCGCATACGTATCAAATATCGGCAAATTATTTTGATTGTGATAAGGCACATACAAATAATAAAGCTCAGGCTCCAGGGTTTGAATGAGTGACTGATGAAAAAGATTCATCGATCGCTCAAGTGTCGTACCGCCGTGGAGCGTGACAATCGGCAAGCCCGAATTAGGGTTAGTTCGTTGAAGCTGGCCAATATGATCGAGTTGATATTGAGTAAAACGAAACTGAACTTTAGGCGTCAAATATCCCATACCCCCAATAAAATGGTAGTCGATGAGAGGATTGAGGCTTTCCCGATTACCGACCACCGGTACGGTGCTCACATCAGGCGTTTTCTCTTGATAAAATCGTATCGCTTGAAACCCTAAACCCGCGTCCAAACGATGCCAAACCTGAGGATAATCACCATTCACATACAAAGCGGGCAAAGACTCATACTGATTGATAACCGTTGACTCATTGATAGGGTGCAAGGTTTGATACGCCTGAACCAAAGCACTAGCGGACCAATGTGTGCCCTGATAAGCCACATTGGCCGCCTGAAGCAAGTCATTCTGATTGCCATCAAGAATGTATTGATTATTAAAATCTTGCACATAGTAATCGTCACTCACCTTCGTATAATTAGCGCTTGCAAGCCAATTGCTATTAAAGCGAGTGGTGTTGTCCCAATGCAGCGAGTAGCGCTTATCGCTATCATCACGCAAGCGATCAAGCGCCTGTGGACTGCCATTGATATAATCAGGATTATTTAAGGCTTTTTTGCGAAAGCTCGCGAACGCTCTATCACTCGGCACGAAAGACCCGCTCAAAGTACCATTACTTTTATGCGTTAAATACCGAAAACGGCCGTCCTCAAAAAGCCCGCGCAAACTGTACATTTTTGTGTTAAACAAAGCATCGTAGTTGGGCGCGATATTCCAGTAAAAAGGTAACGTGACCGCATAACCCGAGTTCGTTGTATGCTCATAACTCGGAAAAAGAAAACCCGTTTTACGTTTATGATCAAGCGGAAAATTCACATACGGCATATAAAATACGGGCACACTTTTCCAATACAACACCGTGTTCCAAGCATCGCCGCGCTGAGAAGCTTTATCGACATTCACCGTTGTTGAGTGCATACGCCAAGTATGGCAAGCCGGACTACACGTGGTGTAGCTCGCGTCTTTAAATAAGTAATGCTTGGGTTTTGTTTGCGACATGCTAGCAGCCGTGCCCCAAAAATTAACCCCATAAATGTGGCGCTCTGTGCTACCCGTTTTTTGACTTTTGACCTTCTTGACGTCTGGCGTGCCTAAATTCACGCGAAAAGCGGCATCGTGCAAATGCACTGTTTTTTGCTGAAGATTGGCTTGGCCGGCTTTGGCCACAACCATCTCACCGGGGGTATAATAGCGGACACGGCCAAACAAACGCACCGTGCTAATTTTCCCCTGATGATCCCGATCAATATACGCCTTATCAGCCTGAAGGCTTTGATTAGGTTGAGTGACACGCACATGCCCATGCAGCTCGCTACCCCCTTTCAGTGAAAGCTCAGTATTATCTGCGTCGATATCGTAATTATTTGTCTGCGAGCTGAAGCTAAGATTCGGCGAATAAAGAATGGGTAACTCTTTATAGTATCCTTCGCAGAGATTGGGCGCGTTTTTTTGAGGCGTCCAACCCAGAAGGCTCGCAAGCCCAGAGCTAGAAGAAAGATCATGCACATTATACGCCTTGGCAACCCAGCCAACGCTAGAAAAAATCAGTAGTACTGTTACGCGCGCGCGATATCGCATAGCCCCTCCGAGGCCGCTAGCATACAGTAATTTCCCTCGAGGATTAACTACTTTTAGGCCGATATTGCGAAGAGCTAGGCCTAATGATAGAGTGTGCGCTCTTTTTATGGCGAAAAGCTCATGACGTCACGCAAAGCAGCCTTAACACACTGGCTTGAGCAATATCTAGACACATTCACACTCACCGACCATTTAGGCGACGCGAGCTTTCGCAGCTACTGGCGCATCCAAACTCCCACGGGGCATTTGCTTGCCATGGACGCGCCAGTTGAGCTTGAAGATTGCAAGCCTTTCGTGGCCGTCGCAAAGAGTTTTGAAGTACTGGGCCTTAGGGTCCCGCACATCCACCAGCTTGATTTAGCACAAGGCTTTATTCTGCTCGACGATTTTGGCGATGATATCTTGTATCGAGTGCTTAATACTCACAACGTTGACGTTTTATACAAACGAGCCATCGACGAAATCCATACCCTACAGCGCTGCCAAGACTTTAACGGTGAGAGAATACCCGCCTTTGATCGCGCGCACCAACAACGCGAACTCGACGAATTCAAGTCTTGGCTTTTAGAGCAATACCTCGGTATAAGCCTCGACAAAGCAACCCTGGCTTTGCTACACAAAACAGATGAAACATTATTGTCAGCTTGCTTGGCTCAACCACAAGTTTGTATTCATCGTGACTATCACAGCAAAAACCTATTACGACTTGCGAATAATGAGATCGGCATCATCGATTTTCAAGACGCCATGATCGGCGGCGTGTGTTACGACCTCGTTTCACTTGTGCGCGACTGCTACGTCGATTGGCCTGCAGAACAAGTGTATAGCTGGCTCAATTATTTTGTCGACAGTCTTCACAGCCGCGGTTTATACACCAGCATTTCAAAACCAGAATTTGAATATTGGTTTGATTTGACAGGCATGCAGCGCCATTTAAAAGCGAGCTTTATCTTTGCACGAAAATACTTGCGAGACGACAATGACGGCTACCTAAAATATCTAAACCGGACATTCAACTACGCTGAATGTGTTTCCGCCAAGTACCCTGAACTTCATGACTTCAACACTTTCTTACAGGAAACTGTGCTGCCCAAACTTCGCCTGAAGGTGGTAGCATGAACGAGCGCGGCTTCAACAAAGCCCATCGCCTTCATTCCACAAAAATTTCGCGGCGAATGAAGGATGAGGTGCGAGGCGAAGCCAAGCGAGACACCGCAGTTTACTCAAATGTAAATGAGGATGGCGAGCGCGGCTTCAACAAAGCTCATCGCCTTCATTCACCGCGAAAAGCGATGATACTGGCGGCGGGCCTTGGCAAACGCATGGGCAACCTTACGCAAGACACGCCCAAAGCTTTATTAACCGTCAACCATAAACCTTTGATTGTTTACCGCATCGAACAGCTTATGTCTGCCGGTGTTAAAGACATCGTGATCAACGTACATCAACATCGCGAAGCTTTCGAACAAGCCTTAGGCGATGGCTCACGGTTTAACTGCTGCATTCAGTATTCCTTTGAAGATGAAGTCTTAGAAACTGCTGGCGGCATTATCCAGGCGCTGCCTTTGCTTGGCGACCAACCTTTCATCATCACCAGTTGCGACACACTCACGGACTTTAATTTTTCTACATTGATGATTCACGATCTTGGCGAGCACTTGGCTCATTTGGTCTTAGTCGACAATCCGCCCCACCATCCGGAAGGCGACTATGGCCTTATCAACGGGCAGGTCTCACTAGAAGCAAAACCCAAATACAATTACGCAGGGTTTGGACTGCTCCACCCTCAACTGTTCGCAGGCCTTGTGCCCGGTAAACGCAAAAAAGCCGAAGTCTTTGCCGATGCGATTCCAAAGAAGCTAATCACTGGCGAACACTATGAAGGACAGTGGATGAACATTGATACACCTCAACGCCTAGCACAAGCTCAAGGTAGTACGCATTGAATCCAGCGCACAATACGTTGCGTGCGCGATGAAAACAAACGCTCTGCGTAATAACTGCCGGCCACACGCTTAGAAATTTCACTCAAGGTTGGGTATGGCGCAATAACCGTCGCCAGTTTACTGATAGGCATATTTTGCTGCACAGCCAGTATCCACGGCAAAATCAACTCGCCTGCATTGTGCCCGACGATACTGCAACCTTGCACACGGCCTTTGGGGCTGACAATCACTTTAATTAAGCCCGCCGTTTCTCTTTCAGCCTGCGCGCGATCATTATCTTTGAAAGAAAAGCGCAGTACGCGACAACGTTTCGCCTGATTTTCCTGCAAACCCACATGCGCTAACTCAGGATCAGTGTAGGTACACCAAGGCATCGCACGGTAATCCACTTTTGCAGGCCAAGCAAACAAACTATTGCGAATCACAATCCCGGCGTGATAACTCGCCGCATGCGTAAATTGAAAACGGCCGGCCACATCACCGACAGCAAACACACGGCGATTGGATACACTTTGCAAGCGCGCATTCACCACAATGCCTGGACGATCGTGTTTCACTTTAGCCTTATCAAGACCCAAACCATCAAGATTTGGCTTTCGCCCCGCTGCCACCAATAAATGCGAACCACTGATCACTTCTTGCTTACCCTCAGCCGCGATCAACACATTGATACTTTCAGAAGCCTGCTCAACGCGCTCAATCGTCACGCACTCGTGCAACTCCACGCCTTCTTCTACAAAGCGCTTTCGCACAACATCAACCAACTCAGGATCATCTTTAGGCAACATTGTCGCCATGTCCAACACCGAAACACGGACACCCAGGCGTCGATGGGCTTGTGCAATTTCACAGCCAATGGGTCCAGCGCCCACAATAATCAAATGTATGGGCTTCTCTTTTAAACTAAATATCGTTTGGTTTGTAAAATAAGGCACTGTGTCCAAACCTGGAATCGGCGGCACGCTAGCGGTTGAGCCTGTCGCTACCACAAATCGACGGGCTTTAATTTCGGCTTGCCCGGCTTTCACGGTTTTATTATCAATAAATTGCGCGCGCGCTTTAATCACCGTCACGCCTAATGTTTTAAACCGTTTTTCCGAGTCATTTGGGCGAATAGCTTCAATCACGCCGTGTATATGATCGTGTACTGCTTGATAATTAACCTCGGACACACTCGCTTCAACCCCAAAGCGCTTCGCTGACTCAATGGCTTTAGCGTGTTTGGCACTGGCAATCAAAGCCTTAGACGGCACGCAACCTGCATTGAGACAATCACCGCCCATCTCAGCCTGCTCGATCAAAACCACTGTAGCACCCATTTGTACCGCACCGGCTGCCACGCTCAAACCACCTGAACCACCACCAATCACACACAGATCAACCTTTAAGGTTTTCATCAGAGCCTTCCTTTCGTTTAAATCGTTTATACGCTATCGGCATGATCGAAAGCGCTGCCAGCAAAATCAGTGGAATCAAAATTTGCGGCTCAAACACAATCGCCCAATTAGGCGCCTCATTGCGTTCAAACACACTGCTTAAACCATTGCCCACTGCCACATAAACCAAACTGCCCGGAATAATGCCTATCAGTGTTGAGAAGGCATACACAGCAAAACGTACATTCAATAAACCCGGCACAATATTCACCAACCAAAAAGGAAACACCGGCAACAACCGTAGAAACAACAAATAGCTCAACGCGTTGTCTTGAAAACCGCGCTCAAATTTTTTAAGCCAGGGGCCAGCTTTTTCACTCAAATAATCCGCAAAGGCATAACGCGCGGCCAAGAAAACCACGCAGGCGCCGAAAGTTGCTGCAATCACGACCCAAAGAGCGCCCCAAACCACACCGAATAAAAAACCTGCGCTCAACGTGAGTACCGTCGCACCCGGAAACGAAAACGCCACAGTAATGATATATATCGTCATGAACGATAAGACAGCCAGCACCGCGTGCGTGCGTGCCCAACTGACCAAGGCTTGATGATGGGTTTTTAACATGGAAAAGCTTAAGTAATGATGCCAGCCTAGCGCAAAGAAGAGCAGCAGGCCCAAAAGCAGCACAGCCACAGGAATGAGTCTAAGAACTTGAAAGCGCACCCTATCCATTTGGCAAAATTTTTCCATAAAATATTCAAAAGCTTAGCAGGCTATTGGTTTTTTGCAAAAAATTCGTTAGCCTCATACGCTATTACTCAGGAGATGCACATGTCAGATTGTTTGTTTTGTAAGATCATTGAAAAAACTCTGCCGGCGACCCTTGTCCACGAAGACGAACACTGCCTAGCTTTCCGTGATATTCATCCACAAGCGCCCGAGCACATCCTGATTATTCCCAAAAAACACATCGCCACGCTGAACGATTTAGAAGACATTGATCAAACACTGGTCGGTCACCTGGTGCTCACCGCAAAGAATCTAGCCAAGCAAATCGGGGTCGATCATAACGGCTATCGCTTAAATTGGAATTGCAATCGACACGGCGGGCAAGAGGTGTACCACATTCACTTGCATTTACTTGCCGGCCGACAAATGACCTGGCCACCGGGTTAAGACTGGGATAGGGCATGGTTTTTGACCCATGATACTTGCTGTTTAGCACGGCGACAGATTCAGCGCTTATATCAGCAAAAAATAGTCTAATGGCACAAAAAGCGTCTTCGCGTTTTCAGCGATGTGTAAACTTGAAGAAGAAATCACGAGATTATAATCCGAGTTAATTTTCTTCATGCTTTTAACGACCTGCTCTGTGGTTTTTTCACCCATGCCAACCTCAATTATTAACTGCTGACGATTTAATATTTGCAACACAAAGTCAGCCCCGCCTTGAGTGCTATCGTAGCGCATAGAACCCTGCCCCCTAAGAATGAACTCTCTGTATAGATGGGAGCCCACCAAATCTTCCAACAACTTTCCTTGTCTGGCCAAATAGGTGCTCTCCTGTCCAGTAAAGTAAAAAAACGCCATCCTAATCGCAGGTGACATAAAAAGGTATTTATTCGGTTTTTTCGCAGCACTCATGTTAGAGCCATAAGCGGGCACTTTTATCAGCAACTCTGCTTTTTCCAGGGCCTCAAGAATGCTGCTAATCGTGTGCCGGCTTATCTGAAAAACCTTCTCGAGCTTAGCCAAGCTCGTTACATCATTTTCAGCCAAAACAAAAAGAATCCGCTTAACAATACTGAGCGTTTCTACAGTAAATTTACCCACATCTGGCAAATCAAACTTAATTATTTTATCAAGAAGGGATGAGATCGAGTCATAAATGCTCACCTCACTTGGCATGGTTAACGCAAATGGAAAAGTACCATAAGAGAGAAACTGCCTAACATCTTTTCTATCAACACCTGACCAATATTCATTAATCGAACCACTTAAAGTTAAGAGCTCTGACTGCGCTTCTTCTGCATTATGAGAAAAATAAATGGCTTGGCGTATCTTTTGCTTTAAGCCCTTTGTTGGAAACACACCACTCTTTATCATTTGATATTCAGTAAATGACAAAGGAGACATTGTTTCAAAAATTGCGCGACGAGCCAGATTAGCTGTCGTTTGCAACGTGACTGCCGAGGAGCCAGTACAGCAAAAAAATACACGCCGGGTTTTCTCAAACAGTGATTTAAGCGTAACAGCCCATTTCGGATCAGCCTGTATTTCATCAAGAAATATAATCAAGGGTTTCTCTATACTTTCCAAAGCTTGCCCAATGATTTCTTCATACGCAGCAATCAAATCAGCAATGTCTGCATTCAGTAAATTTTTCGCGTCTTCAACAGACAAAAACAAACAGGTCGACGAAGCCTGGTAAGCTGTACACAGCTGGGCCATCAACGTAGTCTTCCCTACACCACGAAAGCCAGGGATAAACACCATCTTATGATTGGACGTCTGCTCTAAAAAACTACCAATATAGGAAAACAGCTTGATGTAGATAAAGCGCTGAGGGTATTTCTTACCGCTAATATCATGGATAAATCGCTTTAAACGATCATCATTACTTTTAATCTGCTGTTGAAGGTAATGCACTAAGTCTTCTTTCATATCTATTACAGTATACAAGAAACAATGCTTTGTAGTATATCATAATATACAAGAAGCTCAATAAGCCTATAAGCCATTGTTATTAAGGCATTTTTTGAGTAAATTCTTTGCAGCAAAAAACCGGGCAACGCCCGGTTTTTTGTTATCGATAAAACAGAAAGTTTTATTCGTCAGACGGTGTCTCTTCGCCCGCCGGCGCTTCTTCACCCAACTGCGATGGCTTCATGCTCAAACGTACGCGACCCTGGCGATCAATTTCGATCACTTTCACACGCACTTCCTGGCCTTCTTGCAGCACATCTTCAACCTTTTCAACACGGCCTTCAGACAACTGCGAGATATGAACCAAACCGTCCTTGCCCGGCAAGAATGACACCAAAGCACCAAAATCTAAAAGCTTGGTCACCTTACCCTCGTAGATTTTATGAAGCTCGGCTTCAGCGACAATGTTTTCCACCATCTCGATCGCTTTTCTACCAGCATCACCATCAACAGCGTAAATTTTCACCACGCCATCATCGTCGATATCAATCGTTGCGCCCGTGGCTTCGATAATGCCTTTAATGGTTGCCCCACCTTTACCAATCACTTCACGCACTTTTTCAGGTTTGACTTTCATCGTTAAGATACGTGGCGCTGTGCTTGAAATTTCTTCACGTGGCGCAGATAAAACTTCATTCATTTTACCTAAGATGTGCAAGCGCGCTTCGCGAGCTTGATCCAAGGCTTGTTGCATAATGAACTTCGTGATACCTGTGATTTTGATATCCATTTGAAGGGCTGTCACACCATTGTCAGAACCCGCCACTTTAAAGTCCATATCGCCCAAGTGATCTTCATCACCCAGGATATCAGTCAATACCGCGAAACGGTTGCCATCAAGCACTAAGCCCATCGCAATACCGGCCACCGGAGTTTTAACCGGCACGCCCGCGTCCATCAAAGCCATGCTGGTACCGCATACGCTGGCCATCGAACTTGAACCGTTGGATTCCGTGATTTCAGACACCACACGCAAAACGTAAGGGAATTCTTCGTAACTTGGCAATACGGCTGCGACACCGCGACGCGCTAAACGGCCGTGACCGATTTCACGACGTTTTGGACTGCCCATCATGCCCGCTTCACCCACGCAGTACGGTGGGAAGTTGTAGTGCAACATAAAGCGGTCTTTGAACTCACCCGACAAAGCATCAATAATTTGTGAATCGCGCTCCGTGCCTAAAGTGGCCGCCACAATCGCCTGCGTTTCACCGCGAGTGAACAATACCGAGCCGTGCACTTGTGGTAATAGACCTGTACGGATAGTGATAGGACGCACTGTGCGCGTATCACGACCATCGATACGTGGCTCACCGCTTAAAATACGTGAACGCACAACGTTTTTCTCAATGCTAGCAAAAATACCGGCCACATCATCCGCCGCAGGGGCTGTGTCGTCGCCTTCTTGGCAAAGCTCGGCAATCAAGGCATCACGAACAGCGTCTAGCTTTTCTTTGCGCGCCATTTTGTCAGAAATTTGATAGGCCGCAGTGACATCGGCTTCGACTTTCGCTTTGACTTGATCGATCAACGCCGTATTTTTCTCAGGGGCTACCCAATCCCAACGCGCTTTACCACCTTCTTCGACCATTTCATTGATCGCATTGATGACGACTTGCATTTGTTCATGACCATACCAAACCGATTCTAGCATCACGTCTTCTGGCAATAGATTGGCTTGTGATTCCACCATCAAGACAGCGTCTTGCGTGCCGGCAACCACCAAGTCCAAATCAGACGTTTTCAACTCTTCTTCGCTTGGGTTTAATAAATATTCGCCGTCTTTGTAACCCACGCGCGCAGCACCAATAGGGCCAGCAAAAGGCACACCCGACAAAGCCAAAGCCGCCGACGCACCGATCATAGCAGGAATATCCGTTTGAACCGCTGGGTTCAAAGACATCACTGTCACCACCACTTGCACTTCGTTTTTGAACTCTTTCGGGAACAATGGGCGAATTGGGCGGTCGATCAAGCGTGAGATCAAGGTTTCTGATTCCGCCGGGCGACCTTCACGTTTGAAGTAGCCGCCTGGGATTTTACCCGCCGCGTAAGCTTTTTCTTGATAGTTGACGGTTAAAGGGAAAAAGTCTTGGCCTGGCTTCATGTCTTTTTTGGCGACCACTGTCACCAAGCACACGGTGCCTTCTACGCTGACCAAAACAGAAGCGGTGGCTTGACGAGCAATTTCACCGGTTTCAAGTATGACATTGTGCTTTCCGTACTGGAAAGTCTTGCTGATTTTATTCACTGATAATTACCTTATATATGACAGGCCCCGGCATTGCTTCCAGGCAGCCCACACCGTGGGCAAAAGTGCAGAGGCCTTATTAAAAAGAAAAGGCTGAGTCTTACGCGATTTCGCGCAAACCCAACTTTTGGATCAAAGCACGATACGCTTCAAGTTTCTTACCTTTCAAGTATTTCAACAACTTACGACGTTGGTTTACCTTTCTAGTCAAGCCAACACGTGAGTGAAAATCGTGTTTATTGGCTTTGAAGTGTTCCGTTAATTTTTTGATATCGGCCGTTAAGAGCGCCACTTGCGCGTCGATTGAGCCTGTTTTACCGCCATGCTCAGCGATAATTGCTTGTTTTTCTGCTGCAGTTAGCATGCATTTCTCCACGTTCAAATTTTAAAAAGCGCGCCATTCTAAACCGAAGACTGGCAATTCACAAGGGCTGTCAACACATCTTGACTAAAATTTTGGCCTTTAGCGGCCAATCCATGTTAAAGTGCGCGCCGCTGAACCCACAGACGAGAACACAGCGTGACAAAAAGACTGATCAACAGCCTCATCTTAAGCAGCCTACTGTGCGTCGCTTTTGCCGCAAACACAAAACCCAAGCCTCAGAACCTGGATACGACGCTCACAAAAATATCCGGCAAAAAACCCTCAGAGCTGCAAAAACACATCAAAGAACAGAAAAAAGCCAGCGAGACACCGCTCGGCATCAGCTTTTTTGAGCCCAGCTACATATTGCCGGTCTACTACACAGCCAACCCAGACCAAGCCGTGTATACAGGGCACACACCCGATGGTCAAAAATTGAAAAACCTCGAGTTCAAAGGCCAGCTGAGCTTTATGGTGCCGGTCTGGCGAGACATGTTTGGCAAGCCCGACCTCAGCTTGAATGTGTCGTACACGCAGCTATCGTATTGGCAGTTTTACGCTAAATCCCAATATTTTCGAGAAACCGACTACGAGCCCGCTGTCTTTCTTTCGTATAATTTTCATAAAAACTGGCTACTCTACACAGGCATCGTGCACCAGTCGAATGGACGCGGTGGTGATATGGAGCGTAGCTGGAACCGCGCTTACCTGAATTTCATGTTTTCCCGCGGGCGCTGGATGTTTAGTGTAAAACCCTGGGTTTTGATTTTCAAAGCTGACTCTAGCGATTTACACAATCCCGACATTCGCCGCTACCTTGGCAATGGCCGCTTACTCATCGCGTACAAACGAGGCCGCAATGAGCTATCATTTATGTCACGCAATAACCTACAAAGCGGCTTTAAACGTGGCGCGATAGAGCTCACGTATAGCTTCCACGTGCTGCCGCATTTTTACATTTACACCCAATACTTTAATGGTTACGGCCAAAGCTTGATTGAGTACAACCACCGCACTCAAGCCTACGGCATCGGTATCGCCTTGAATGACTGGCTCTAAGCACCCCCCTTTGTGGCTTGACTTAATCAAAGCAGAACCACTAATATAAAATGCACTCAAGGATGAAAAACTATGCGCACAATTTGGGCCGGCATTTTAATCTTACTCTTATCGACTCACGTTTTCGCATTAATCCCCGACCCGACTCATCCTGAAAAGCCCGCTAATTGCCAACTGCACACACTCTATTGCAAAATCATGGAGCTGCAGCCGGAGAGTGACCCGAAGTGGGCAATGAATTTATCCAATGCCCTCATCAAGCACGCGAAACAGTACAACATGGACCCCTGGCTATCGCTCGCGATTGCCATGCAAGAAAGCGGGCTGCGCAACATTCACCGAAACAATAAAACCATCGTCTTTAAAGAGCACTGTGAACAAGGCAAACCCTGCGAAAAAACTTATGATATTGTCGAGGGTCACTCAGACATCACGGTGTTTCAACTGCACGTTAATACCATTATCAACTACGGCATCGATCCGCTGCGCCTGACACAAGACTTGGATTACCTAGTCGATTGGCACTATCGTATTTTAAAGCGCAAACAACAGGAATGTCGTTCTTACGAGCGAGAAGCTTGGGCGTGCTATCACAGTCGAACACCGGTTTTGCACCAACGTTATGTAAAACAGGTCGCACAGTATTATCACGGTGAAAAAACCATCACAAACGATGAAAAAAGCGCGCCGAAAAAAATCGTGGTGGTCGAGAATAAATCGAGCGCCTTAAATAAACTCAAGCAATCGTTTATGGCTTGGTTTACACCCAAGGCAAACCCCTAAACGTTGCCGCCTAAGCCAGCATGCGCTTAGCTGCTAACACTCGCTCATCGTCTGTTCTGGCCAAACCTTTAAACGCATCATCCTGATAAATACGCACCAAGGTTTTTGCAGGGATAGCGTGGCTGGCAGGCGAGACTTTCTGACCATGACGAAGCTTGGCCACGCTTTCGGCATCTAAGTCACAACGCATGATACCCTCAAGTAATACCTCAACAGGTAACAAGCGAGCGCGCAAAGCCTCGATACCTTTTTGCTCTTTAATGGTTTCTAACTTATCCAGAGATAACATTTGGTCAGCTTTAAACGGGCCGGCTTGCAAGCGTCGCAAGCTTTGTACATGCGCACCACAACCGAGCTTTAAGCCCATATCGTCAATCAAAGTACGAATATAGGTACCTTTAGAGCAATGCACGTCCAAGGTAAGACTGTCACCCGAATAATCAATTAAGCTCAGCGAATAAATCGTAATACTTCGCGACTTACGCTCCACGCTTAAACCTTTTCGCGCAAGCTTATACAGCGGCTGCCCTTTGTGTTTTAACGCAGAATGCATCGGCGGCACCTGTTCGATATCCCCAAGAAATGAATCAACAACGTCTTTAACCGCGTCTTCCGTGGCATCGATCGCCTGCTCATCGATAACCTCACCTTCTGCATCACCTGAGTCCGTGCGCACACCCAGCTTAGCTTGCACACGATACGCCTTGTCGGCATCCAATAAATACTGAGCATATTTTGTCGCCTGCCCGAAACACACGGGCAACAGACCCGTGGCCAACACATCTAAACTGCCGGTATGGCCGGCTTTTTTCGCCTGAAACAAACGGCGTACTTTTTGCATGGCCTGGTTCGACGACATGCCCTGCGGTTTATCCAATATCAACACACCGTCAATGTTTTCCATGCTTGTCTCTTCAAAATAAAGTGGGCAGAGTATACCATGTAAGCCATTTTACGACAGGGGGCAACATGAGCATTATTCAACGCCTAGACACCATCACAAGCTGGCAACCCGAGCACACGCCCGACAACAGCGAGACTTCACTGGAGCAAGGCCATGTCATTTATTGCCCAAACCTGCATTTCTCGCTCAGCGATGATGAGCAACGCATCATCACACCCACCGTCGTCGCAAAAAATCGCAAAAACGCAAGCTACAACCCCAACAATGACAAACTTTCCGGTGTCTGTGATAACACTGAGTTGCAACACACACTACACACGGTGATGAAACGTTTTGCCAGGTCGGCTGAACGGTTCGCTCACCGCCTCCTACCGCATTACGCCGAACAGTTAAGCTTAGGCCGCACCAGTTTTCGGCCTGTGGAAATTGATGGGCGTGAAGCCCCCTCGATTCGAAAAGATGATAAGCGCTTGCATGTGGATGCGTTTCCAAGCACCCCCATGCAAGACAAACGCATCTTACGTTTATTCTGCAATGTTAACCCCGAAGGCAAACCGCGCTGCTGGCGTACAGGCGAGCCGTTTAATCAGCTGGCTGAGCGCTTTGCCAAAAAACTCAAAGCCCCTTTTCCCGGTCTTCGACGTGTTTCACAGCTTTTGGGCATCACGCGTCGCTACCAAACCTTGTATGATCACTACATGCTGGCCTTGCATCATACGATGAAAGAAGACACCGCGTATCAAAACAGCATCGCGCAAGAACCCCTTGCACTCGCCGCCGGCGCTACTTGGCTATGCTTTACCGACAGCGTGTCACACGCTGTCGACAGCGGACAGTATCTCTTCGAGCAAACATTTTACTTGTCGTACACCAACATGCAAAATCCCGCCTTATCACCGCAAGCGATTTTGCAAACGCACTTCAAAGACGATTTGTTAACAACCTAGACACTCTCGCCTATCTTCGGCCTCGGGTTGACGAGTATCGCGAGGATAACCCGGGGAAATAAACACAAAGAGACAGGCAAACATCGATGCAAGAAAGCTACGGTGATTTAACCGTCAGAATATAATTACCCGCGCACCAGCTATCGGCATACGCACCATAAAAATACTGGCCGCCACGAAAGCCCACACTGGCAAACGTCATTTTCGTTTTAAACACGCTGCTTTTAGGCCCATCGATATACTCATCGGCTGTGCCATTAACTGTGATCAATCCGGATGGCTGCGCTTGTTGATCGAGCTTAATATTTTTCAACTTGATCACACCCGCCGCCGTTAATCTATTTTTTGCAGGGTCAAAGACTACCGGGTCCATGTTTTCACGGCAAATGGCATCGGTGGTTTGAGGGTTAACCGCTCGCACGTCATAAAACTGCAGCTCTTGCGCCTGGCGCAGGTGAAACAGCGAAGATTGCGCCAAAGCACTGAAAGAAGAAGAAACAAGAAGCAGAATGCTGAAACTGTGTTTTATACCAGAAGACATACGCGGCCCTCTAAAATGAATAGCGCCTAGCTTACGAGATGTACGCTTATTTTTCAAGACGACGCCTCAGTTAATACTCAGTTAATAATACCCGCATACACTCCCACCAAGATTTAAAAAAAAGGGGCGCCCATGAAACAAGAAAAACTTAAGGCTATCTATGTAGACATCAGTAATTTTGCTGAACAGAGAGAAATTGAGCAACTGTGCCAAAAATTAGGACAAAAAGGCATTGTTTTCACATTTAAACATCAAAAAAAATTCTTTGCTTTATTGAAAGCATTGGAAGACAAATATCCGCACTGCAAACTTTTTGTCGTTTCCACTGAATGCAGACATTCAAAACAAAATGAACTTTTAGAGAAAATTATCAATAGCAACCTCGAAACAGAACTTGGCCCACAGTACAAACAACTGCAATTAAAGATTGCATGCATCATGCAACCTGCCGCCAGAGGTGAGACAGTTATGCATCGCTTTGCCAACGCCGCCCAAGCCCACGCAAAACACATAAATGAACTCGAGGCTGTTATGTACATACCCCCGAAAGGTCAACACAACGCTAATGCAACCGAGCATATTCACCATCAATGCACAAGTTTAACAGGCTGCCTAGAGGCATTGGGCTTTAGCGAAAGCGCCATCATAACAGCATTAAAGCAAACCCTACCCAAAGCGCCACCACGTGATCGCAGTATGTACAGACTAACAGGGGAAATCAGGGCAGCGGCAAAAGCAGAAGCGCAAGTGCGCCAGCAACCCGCCGATCTTTTGTCGAGCCCGCCTCCTGACTCAAGCGAGCACTCGCCACGCGGCGAGATAGCAGACCTTGGCGCGCTTCGTCGCGTTGATTCAATCGACGCTTTTCCGGTAAACCAAGTTTCCCAGCCATCACCCGCATCAAGCAGCAGCGATATGCGGTCCCCAAGCCATCCAGTTGTTTCTTCTTCGTTTGAATTACGACGATACAGTGAAAGAAATAATTCTTTTGATGCGGATGCTATACGCGAAGCCTTAGAAGCGCTTCAATCCGCAACTCAACTCACCAAAAAAGAAGCACCCCCTCCAGGACAGTCGAGCACGTCACTGTGGCTACGATTACAGCCCCCCGCTGAAACAGCGCCAAACGCACAGAGCGAAGAAACTGATCTTGATAGAATGCGCTCAAACGTGACTCAAAACTGGCGAGACGGCGCAGCCGTGGTCGAGGCAATAGAACATCGCGGTGATAGCGCCACAAGCAGTAGCGTAGTACAGCAAGCTCAATTATCTTTCAGTGCCAATTTAGCCGCGTGGAGAGCACGTGAATCAGCGGCGCGAGCGCAACAGCCCCCAGTACGCAACAGCGGCGATGAGAGACAAGACGAACAAGAGACTAGCCAACGGCCTTAAGGAAGTTTGCAAAAGGCTCGCTGAAATCGCGGTAAATGCGCCAGCGCCTAAGTTTTGCAACCCCCCCAGCAATGCGCCGGCGGTACCGGCGCGGCGCGGGAAATTCTCCAAGGCACCTGCTGTGGCGGCTGGAAATAAAATGCCACCGCCCAGCATATAGACCGATACCGGTGCGATCACCAAACTCACAGACAGGTAACCTTCCCAAGCAAAATAAAACATCACCGCACTGGATATCACCAGCACCAACACGCCCAAGCGTATAATCGAAGGTAATTCAAAACGGTGACTGCAGCGACCGGAAATATAGGCGCCCAACAAATAAAATGGCAGAGGGATAACAAACAAGACACTGATCACCTCAGGTGATAGATGTAAAAGCTTGCTGAAGATCACCCCGCAACTCGCCTCAAATACCGAAACCCCGGCAAAGGTCACCAGCAAACAAAACATATTGCCCAAAAAAGCACGGTGTAAAAGAATTTCTTGGTGATCTTTTAGCAAGGTTTTAGGGCTCGCGCGCAGCTCACCCAAGTGTGGATTGGTTTCTTTAAACGAAAACCATTGAAACCACAGCACGAACAAACCAAAGACCAACAAGAAGATAAAATTGGCTCGCCAATTAAAGCTGGCCGTGAGCAAACCGCCAATTAAGGGCGCGATCAAGGGCGCAACGATTAAAGCCATGCTGATATAGCTGGACACGCGATGCAATTCGCGGCCCGAGTACAAGTCACGCATCACTGTGCGCGCCATCACCCCACCCACACCGATACCCATGCCTTGAATCAAGCTGCCGATGAGCAAAGTACTGAGCACATTTGACGCCGCAGCAATCGCCGAACCCACGGCAAAAATGATCAAACCAAATAAAATGGTGGGGCGACGACCAAAAATATCCGACAACGGGCCGTAAAAAAACTGTGACAAGCCATAGCTCAGCAAGTATGCCGCCATCACCGTTTGAATGTGCGTGGGGTCGACCACGAAATGCGTGGCCATTTGCCCCATGGCCGGCACATAGATTGTGTTACACATCTGTCCGACAGCGGCAAGCGTTGTGAGCAAGGCCAAAAGTAACAATAAAGGAGGCTTGGTGATGATGTTCATGATACCGCCCGGGAAGACGAAAAACTGGCGCGACTATACGCCCAAAGCCCAAACCCAGCAAGCCATTTTAAATGCTCAATATCACCACTGGGCAGAAATGCTTTGGTCATGCCAGCATCATGAGCTAGACTGTCCATAAACTCAGCTTAAGGACTCGCTCAGTGGCCACCGTTATCTCAAAAAACACACTCAATCAGCTGCTTGAATCAGCCGAGTTAGTGAAACAAGAACGCGGTCAGCCGAAAGTTTTGCGCCTACCCGATGAAAAGCTTATTTTGAAATGCCACTGGGCGCCGGATGAACTGCCTCTCTTGGAACGCCTTTCCTGGAAAAAACGCACGCGCCACTTACGACACAGCAGGCGCTTTGTCGCTAATGCCAAAAAACTGAAACGACGCAATATTATCAGCACCGAGGTTCAGAACTTTTATCTCTGCAAAAACCCACAAGTTGCGATTATCGCCTACCGCGAGCTTGAAGGAAAAACCTTGGGTGAACATCTCGCACAGAGCAAACCCAGCAATCCGAGCATTCTAAAAAGCTTTGTTCGCTTTCTGTGCAAGCTTCACACCTCGAACATTTATTTTCGCGCAGGCCACGAAGGCAACTATCTTTACGATGGCAAACAATTCAAGCTGATCGATATTGATAACACAACCTTTCGCATGAACCTTCGCCGCAGCGCAAAAAACGTAGCCTACCTCATTGAGCATGCCAACCGTGAACGCGAGCTGATTGATAGAGCCAGAGCTTATGAATTACTGCACTACTATTTTGAGTTGCAGAATTTTTCAATTTCTAAAATAGAAAAATTTCTCAAGCGATTTAACACAAGCCTCACTAAGCGCGGCTACCTTGCCGAGCCCTTTAGCCTGGCTGAGCTTATGGCGTGTTCGACACAGCCGGCACAAAATCCAACACGCGCTCACCGTGCTGATCACTGAAAAACTGTGTCCGACCTTGCTGATTGCAGTACTGATGCAAAAGCGATTGATGAAGCGGCTCAAAAGACTGAAGAATCCTTTCGATGTCTAAAAATATGTGCGTCAGGCGCCTTCCCGGCAGTGCGCCTGCTTGATAGTTTTGCTCTCCTGAAGCCAAGACAAAAGCCTTTCCCAATGCCGTTATCACAGGTTCAATTTGATCGCTATTTAATTCCTCAGCATGATTCGCAACCTTGGAGCTGAGCACAAACAAAATACGTGCCTCATACAGCTTAACCAGGTTCATTAACCGCTTCGCAAAAGCCTGACTGGATCTTGCCTGCCTCAAGGCAGCATCTTTTCCCAGCGCACCTGTTAAACCCACTAAATGCGCATGAACCTCCCTTGCCTTCCCCTGCTTTATCAATGGCTGACTGTGCAACGTCTGGCGTTGAATAGCAGCGATGATGTTGCTGACCACATGGCGACCGACCTCGGAGAAATAATCGCTTGATATTCGTGGTGTTGGTCCATCAGCCACTAAGGTAGATCCGGCGGGCAGCAAGGGTGTTCTTTCACCAGGAGCGCCCACAATCGCAGGTGCTACCGGGCTTTTTGGCTTGCTGCACAAGCGGTTTGCTAGCTCTTGATAGGAAAAATTCTGTTGTGTTAAAAAATCTAAAGTGGACGGGTTAACATCAAATAATTTTGGAGTGGGCTTACCTGACCTCGTCTCAGCCTCGACCTGAGTCCTCGGACGCGGCGGCATAGCCTGAACGTCAGACGACGGCTGCCTTTGGCTGACGCCAAGCTGATACCGGCCATGAAAAACCTCTAAATGAAGCTTAGAAACCGCTTTCAACAGCAACACAGATTTTCGCCCTTTTAAAATCGCCTGTCTTAATGCTTTCTGCAGCGTATCCAACGCCGTTTCAAGATGCTGTATTTCATTAGCTGCGACCACAGCCTTAAAAAAGGTGCGCATGGTATTGGTAAAACGCGGCCTAGCACGTTTTCTCAACAACCACTCACTGCGATTGCGGGCCAAAGAACCGGTGTTTATATCAACTGGCCCATGCCCCATATAGCTTTCGAATAATTTCAAGCACGCCGATTGCCCCGCAATTAAAAAAGCAGCGTCATTGGTTCTGGTTTGTGTTGGTGCCGCACTACGGCTTGCTGCCACCGTGGGGTTTCCAGGCATCTGTACTGTCCTTTTCTTGTTATCACTAGGGCGTGTTCCTGAACTCTCGACAGGCGCGAAAAACCAGCGATGAGCTTATGGACACGCCCTAGATACGGCTTATCTTAATCGCTATTTATTAAGGAAACCTTAGGGCCGACAAGAAAATAACCCGAGAGATAAAACCCGAATTATCACCCGTCTTCGCTTACGCTACGACGAGGTTCAATCCAGGCTTGCTACACATAAATAAATACGGAACAAAGATAGCTTGGATTTTTATCCAAGATCACAAACGGCTGAGAATATCATCCATACGACCACCGGCTTTCACCGCAGGGTCATGGTAAAACTTTAGGCTTGGGGTAATACGAAGATCGAGCTCTTCGCCCACACGCTTGCGCAAAAACCCGCTGGCTTTTTCAAAACCCTTTAGGGTTTCGGCGATATTCTCATGAGAAAACGCGAGATAAACACGGGCGTGCGCTAAATCGCGAGAGACATCCACATCGGTAATGGTCACGCCTTGCACGCGCGGGTCTTTGACTTCACGCGCGATGAGCTCGGCTAAAACTTGTTGCAGCGCGCGGGCTACGCGCGCTACACGTTCAGGGCTTGCCATTAGAGCGAACGCTCCACTTTCACGATATCATACACCTCGATCTGATCGCCGGCTTTGATATCGTTATAATTTTTCACGCCAATACCGCACTCCATGCCGTTACGCACTTCTTGCACATCGTCTTTGAAACGGCGTAACGATTCAAGCTCGCCTTCAAAGATCACGACGTTTTCACGCAAGACACGAATTGGCTTAGAGCGCTTGACCGAACCTTCAATGACCATACAACCGGCAATCGAGCCAAACTTCGGCGAGCGGAACACATCGCGCACTTGCGCCAAACCAATGATTTGCTCTTTCTCTTCTGGGGCCAACATACCGCTTAAGGCACGTTTAACCTCATCGATGGCGTCGTAAATCACACTGTAGTAATGCACATCGATATCATCTTTTTCAATCAGCTTTCGCGCCGTGCTATCAGCACGCACATTAAAACCGATAATGACCGCTTGCGATGCCAGTGCCAATGTCGCATCTGAGCTTGTGATACCACCCACACCTTTAGCGATAATATTGACTTTCACCTCATCCGTTGAAATCTTATTCAAAGATTCAACCAAGGCTTCAACCGAACCTTGCACGTCCGCTTTCACCACTAAGTTTAAAATGCGCGCTTCTTGCGAATCACCCATTTGAGCAAACATGTTTTCAAGCTTCGCGGTGTGTAATTTTTGCAGCTCTTGCTCACGGCGTTTAGCCTGTCTGAACATTGCCACTTCGCGCGCTTTGCGTTCAGTCGGCACCACAAAGACTTCATCGCCGGCTGCTGGCATACCTGACAAACCTAAAACTTCCACCGGAATGGATGGGCCCGCATGCTGCACTTTATGCGCTTTCTCATCGAGCATGGCACGCACTCGACCATACTCAACACCTGCCAAGACAATATCGCCATGATTCAAACAACCTTCTCGCACCAAAATGGTGGCAACGACACCGCGCCCCTTATCGAGCGAGGCTTCCACCACCATGCCTTTAGCGGGGCCTTTATTGGGCGCTTTTAGCTCTAAAACTTCAGCTTGCAATAACACAGAATCCAGCAAGTTATCCACGCCTTCACCCGTTTTGGCAGAGATATGACAAAACATCACATCACCACCCCAGGCTTCAGGGATGACATCATAATTACCAAGCTCGGCTTTAACTTTATCCGGCTCAGCTTCCGGCTTATCAATTTTATTGACGGCCACGATGATCGGCACCTTGGCCGCTTTAGCGTGTTGAATCGCTTCAATCGTTTGCGGCATCACACCATCATCGGCTGCAACCACCAAAATAACAATGTCGGTCGCTTGCGCACCGCGAGCACGCATCGCCGTAAACGCTTCGTGACCCGGTGTATCTAAGAAGGTCACCACACCCTTTTCGGTTTCCACGTGGTAAGCACCAATATTTTGGGTAATACCGCCGGCCTCACCTGCGGCCACTTTCGTGCGGCGAATATAATCAAGCAAAGTTGTTTTACCGTGGTCAACGTGACCCATAATGGTCACCACCGGCGGACGAGGCTCTGGCTCGCCGTGGCCACTGACGTCAGCTTGAAGATTTTCTTCAATCGCGTTGCTGCTAGAAAGTTGGTACTTGTAACCCAACTCTTCAGCTAAGAGCTGCGCTGTTTCCTGATCCAGCATTTGGTTTATGGTGGCCATAGTGCCCATCTTCATCAACGATTTCACTAACACAGCCGCCTTAATGTTCATGCGTTTAGCCAAATCTGAGACGGTGATGTTTTCAGGAATAACCACTGCTTTTTGAATAGGCTCAGCAGGCTTTTGGAACGTGTGTTTATTATTGATCTGAAATATACGGCGTTGTCTAGACATCGACACACCGTGCGGATCATCAACTTCTTCGTCCAAATTGATTTTACGCAAATCAACTTTTTTACCGGCGCGAAACTTATCTTCTGGACGAACAGGTTTAGCCGCCGCCTTGCGTTTTTTCTCACGCGCGCGCTCTTCCTCATCTGCATCGTCTTCTTGACGCTTCACATGTTTTTTATCGACCGGAGTCGCGGTGGCGACTTGCGCTTCAACGACAGCCTCTTGCACTTCCTCTTCCACCGACTCAGTATCGTCTTTATCCTGCTTTGTTTTTCTGGCTCCTTCAGCACGCTGAATCGCCTCAAGGCGAATCGCTTCTTCACGCTCCGAAGCTTCTTTCTCGGCTTGGCGCTTTTGCAACTCTTCTTCAGACAAGCCCAGTACCTGTGGTGCCGGGGCTTGCGTTTCAGACGCGGCTTGCGCGAAACTGCGTTTTTTCACCACCTTCACGCTCACCGAGCGTTTATCCCCGCCTTGCGTGCCTGTGACACTTAAGTTGCCCACCGTTCTGCGCTTTAACGTCAATGTTTTTGCGCCACTGTCTTTACCTTTTAAGGTGAGTTTTTTCTCAGCCGTAGGCTTTACTTCTACCTCATCAGCACCCTCGCCCAAAAACTCACGGATTTTTTTCTGTTGCGCAGGAGAGACCTCAGTCTCTTCGTCTTTCACGCGCATATTGGCTTCTTTAAACTTCGACAACAAATCATCGCTGCTTAAGCCAAGTTCTTTCGCCAAGGTTGCTACACTGACTTTATCTGCTGACATCGTTCACCTCTTACTTTCTTTCTTCCGCTGCTGAAAAAGTGCCTTCCCGCCTACGCAGGAATGACACGGATTTTCTTACTCAAACCACGGCGCACGCGCGGCCATGATTAAATCAGCAGCTTTACCTTTCGTTAAACCACAGATACCCAGAATGTCTTCAACGGCTTGTTCGGCCAAATCTTCTTGCGTCACGATACCTTTGGTTGCCAAGGCTTGCGCCAAGGCTTCATTCATGCCATCAAGAGCGAGCAAATCATCAGCCGGCTTAGCTTTACCCGCACCGCTTTCGATCGCCGCTTTTGCACGACGCTGAAGCTCATCAACGATGTCTTCATCAAAACCTTCGACACCTAAGAACTCATCGCGCGACACGTAAGCCACTTCTTCCAATGAGCTAAAGCCTTCAGCAATCAACACAGACGCAATGTCCTCATCCACATCCAAGTGCTGCATGAAATCTTCCATCACCGATTGTGCTTCGTTTTGTGATTTTTTCTCAGCGTCTTCTTCGGTCATCACATTCAAGGTCCAGCCGGTAAGCACGGAAGCCAAACGCACGTTTTGGCCGTTTCTGCCGATCGCTTGTGACAAATGGTCTTCATTCACAGCGATATCCATCGCATGAGAATCTTCGTCCACCACGATCGAAGCCACTTCCGCTGGTGCCATGGCGTTAATCACAAATTGTGCCGGGTTATCTTCCCACAAGACAATGTCGACGCGCTCACCATTGAGCTCATTCGAAACAGCTTGCACACGCGCACCGCGCATACCGATGCACGCACCGATAGGATCAATACGGCCATCGTTCGTTTTCACCGCCAATTTAGCGCGAGAACCTGGGTCACGGGCCACGGCTTTGATTTGAATGGTCTCTTCACCAATTTCTGGCACTTCGATACGGAACAACTCGACCAACATTTCAGGGCAAGCACGGCTTGCGATAAGTTGTGGGCCTTTACGGTTTTCACGATCAATCGTTTTCAAATACGCACGAATACGGTCATTAATGCGCACCGCTTCACGTGGCAACATTTCTTCACGCGGAATCACCGCCTCAGCATTATTGCCCAAATCTAAAATAATCTGATCACGTGTGACGCGCTTAACCGTACCGTTGATGATTTGGCCAAGCTTAGACTCATACTCTTCAGCCATTTTATCACGCTCAGCTTCGCGCACTTTTTGCATAATCACTTGCTTGGCAGTTTGTGCGGCAATACGACCAAAGGCAGGCGCTTCGATTTGTTCACGGTAGGTGTCGCCAATCTCTAATTTAGAATCACGCTCTTTACCTTCTTCCACACTCCAGTGGCGCGGCGGAATGTAATCCAACTCAGGATCATCTAAATCCACAATCGTCCATTGGCGGAACGCTTCGTACTCACCCGTTTTAGGATCAATTTTTACGACGATATCCACATCCATATCGCCATAGCGTTTTTTAGCCACAACAGCCAAAGCTGACTCCACAGCACTTAATACATCATCAAAAGAAAGTTCTTTCTGGTTCGATAACACTTCGACCATATTGAGAAGTTCTTTACTCATCGCTATTGCCTCTTTTTACTCGATTTAAAATCCACTACCGGAATCAAGTTCGCTTTGCCCACCGCATCAAACGGCACATCAAAACGCGCTGAATCCACAATCATTTCCACTGCCTCGTCACCCACAGCGTGAATCACACCCGTGACTTGGCGCCGCTCAGCTACGGGGTAACGCAATTTTACCCGCACTTCCAAGCCGTTAGCTTTTTCCCAATGCGCCTTCGTGAACAAGGGTCGATCAAGACCCGGCGAAGACACTTCCACACGGTAGGCTTGGTTCAAGCCTTCCACGGTTAACACAGCGATAAACTGCTCGGCAGCTTGCACACAATCATCAATGCTGACGCCGCCGGGTTTATCAATATATAGGCGCGCCAAGGCACCACCCGACTGGTTAATGATTTCAACGCCCACCCATTCAAAGCCCAAGCCTTCGGCCACGGGGGCTAAGAGTGCTGTGAGCTTGTCTGTGCCTGCGTGCATGCGCCAACTCCAAATAAAAAA
Source organism: Gammaproteobacteria bacterium CG11_big_fil_rev_8_21_14_0_20_46_22 (assembly GCA_002796245.1). NCBI lineage: Bacteria > Pseudomonadati > Pseudomonadota > Gammaproteobacteria > Gammaproteobacteria bacterium CG11_big_fil_rev_8_21_14_0_20_46_22. The sequence goes on from PCWT01000054.1 coordinate 81,403, forward strand.
TGGGCCCGTAGCCCAATGTTGTAAAAAAAGCCCACAAGGGGCTTTTTATTGGCATTTGGTAGCGGGGGCAGGATTTGAACCTACGACCTTCGGGTTATGAGCCCGACGAGCTGCCAGACTGCTCCACCCCGCATCATCGAGGCCGATACTACGCCAATAACCTACCGCTTTCAAGGCTTTTCTATAAAAAACCCGGGGAATCCATTGACAAAAACGCCGAAGCTGTAGAATCTAGGCACTATAGAACAACGATAAGTGGTCAACAAAATGACGCGAACACCTCGCACCCCCAAACGCCCAGACACCGAAAAGGCTATGTCGCCTGTGACACCGCGGGCATTAACAAGCATCCGAGCCACACTGCCCTCATCCAGACCGTTAACTCGCATTAGGCCAAAAGACCCGCAACCCTCAGCGCCGCGTCTGCGCCACCGACTGTTTCAAAGCCCACAGACGCCCAACTTAACTCCCCCAACACGTTCACCCCTAGGACCTCAGTCAACGTGGTCTGCCAGGGAACGCCGCATCGAGTTCAGACCACCACAACTTGTCAGCAGACTACAGGCTAACGCATTTTTATCGCCTGATAGCCCGCCTGCCTACCTACCCCCAAGAACCCGACATTTGACTCTACCCCCACAACCTAACCAGCCTCGTATTTTTAATCCAGATTTCAGCGAACCACGCAAAGTAGACCCCAGCCTTAGAGTGCCGAGAATCTACGCCCATAAACCCACGACCATTTTCCCACTTAATGCACAAGAGCTTTTAGTTGAGACCATGAAATGGCTGCAAACACAGTCACTCACACCACTGAGATCCGAATCATGGCGAACCTTAAGCATATTAATGCAAGCAAGCTTACAAAACAAAAAAACTGAAGCACGCCATGAAAAGGAAGAACACGGCTTCTTAGAGGTTCATGGCACAGGCCTTTTAAGCGGCGTCATCCAGGTTGAATTACTTCATGCCATTTATGTGAGAAACCCTAAAGCTTTCGACTTAGACGCGCTTAAAGAAACTAAAGCCCGAAGCCTGGATGGTTTTTATACCAAATGTCTCGGGCCAATCATACCCAGCCTCAAAAGCCAAACCGTGTTTCTAACGGTCAAGCTTGCCACGCAAGATCCAGAACTTTTACAAGTAAATTTAGACGCCATACTAAAAATCACCCATGTGATAGGCCTTGGCAGGCTTGAAGCTGTCAAAGGGAAAGACGAAGATTGGGATTTTACGATATCACCACATCGAACCAATGATCTTCAAAGTTGGTCACTGTCAGAGCCAGACTTTTTAGCGTTAACACGGATGATCTTAGAGAAAAAACGCAATATTGACCTAGATTCTGTGCTCACTATTCTCTGCTCGCTTGAAACCCGCTCGGGTGCTGCTTTTTCTCGCCAGAGTGATACTCTGATGCGACATTTCCTAAAACGCTGCCTGGAACACTGTGACCCCGTCACTATCGTTGGAACAAAAACAAATGCCTTAAAAAAAGCCTTGAAGGATGTTTTAAATCACCGTATCGCCAAACAATTTTATCATTTTTCGGTATTTATTCTCGAGAACGAAGATAATTATCAAAGCTGCCTCGAAGAAACAGATGAAGTTTCAGCTTTCAAAGCATTTTGCAGAGTGTATAAAGACTTTTATGAAGCTGTTGCATTCCATGCCAACACCAGACTGTACAGAGGTGAGTTTTCCATTTCGAATCTATCAGTCCATTTAAACCTTATCGCCAAACTCACCGGGGCGATGCTAAAGCCCAATCTAAACCAAACCTTATTCACAGCACCGACTGAAAACCCGCCGGATGCGCTGAAGCCTTATCGACACAAAAACGACGAACAAACTATGCTCAACCATTTAGACTCACCTCATCGGTTCTTCGGTACACCTGTTGCGCCCAAACAATCCCGGACACCGAGTAGCGCACATGACTCGCCTGCGAGACAAACACCAAAAGCGCGTTGATTTTTGAACAAAACTTGGTAAAATTAGCCTCAAAAAGGCACAGTTGTCCCATTAAAAGTATTTTGCTTAAATTGACTACAAACGTTCAGTTTTGAGGGGAGGTTGGACGCAAATTTGATGAAACAGCGCAGTGTACACGCAAGTACATGAGCACGTTGAAGAA
>PCWT01000054.1:83566-85427 GCA_002796245.1 Gammaproteobacteria bacterium CG11_big_fil_rev_8_21_14_0_20_46_22
ATAATGAAAATTACTGCCTTACTCGCCTTATCGCTGATTAGCTTATGCGCCATCGCCAAAACACCGCCTAATTGCAACATAGGCTTTGGCCCACTACCGACATTTATTATCAACACAGTTCACAGCAACCACCCGTTTGCGTATCGTCTGCAAGCCGATAATAAATTGCCTCAGGGTTATTCTTGGGGCGGGCTGTATGCACGAGGGCTTTTTTCACACAGCGCGGTGCTTTATTGCATCGATGCAGACCAATTTATCGACGTGATCGATCGGCACAACAGCGATAATTACTGCATCATCGACAGTGGCACTGAGCTTGGCGACAACCACCTGCTCGTTTACCAACAACACGGTGATATGCACTGCCACATCACGATCGGTACCAGCCAAAACATCCAAGTGCGCTACCAGCATGCTTGGCATAGTGCTAAGCGTTTTAATGATACGCTGGTGATAGCGCGAACAAGCCTGGACTGAGCGCCGAAGGTGCGATAATCCGGGGTGAATAAAACCCGGGGTATCGCTACGCTTCAGGTCCTCGTTGACTTTGCTCCATTGAAGAAAACTATTTTACACAAATCAAACGATCAAACCGAGCTCATCCACTAATCGATAACTCGTGCTTCTGCCCTTAGCAGGGTTTTGCAGGAAAACCCCTCGCTTTTTCAAGACTTGAATATCTCTGAGCGCCGTATCCGTCGAGCATTTGGCCATGCTTGCATACTTGGACGTATTCATATGACCTTCAAAATGATCTTCCAGCATACGGTTAATCACCACACGCTGCCTTTCATTAACAGGTTTTTCATTCACTTTTTTCCAGAGCTCTGCTTTAAACAACACTTTCTTGAGCGAGTTTTCAGCGCGTAAAAGCGCCCTGGAAAAACAGCCTAAAAACCATTCAAGCCAAACAGTGATATCCGTCGTACCGCGCTGCTGCATTTCAAGCTGAAGGTAATACGCTTTTCTTTCGGCCTCAATTTGAGCGGATAGACTGTAAAAACGATCCGAAGTCTGCTCCGCTCTGGCCAAGGCCATATCAGCAATCGCCCGGCCAATTCGACCATTACCATCGTCAAAAGGGTGAATCGTCACAAACCATAGGTGTGCAATACCGGCTTTTAATAAAGGATCAACACCTTCTGAACCCTCAAACCAAGCCAAAAAGGTCGACATTTCCTGATCTAACTGGCTGGCCTTGGGTGCTTCAAAATGCACTGTTTCACGACCCATAGGACCAGAAACCACCCGCATTGGGCCAGAGGCAAGCGTTCTCCAGGCACCCACGTTAATACGATGCATTCCACTTCGACCGGCTGGAAATAATGCCGCATGCCAAGCAAATAAACGCTCTTTTGTGAGCGGTGTTTGATAATGCTGCGTGGCATCCAACATGATATCCACTATCCCCTCCACCTGACGATTAGGCAATAAATAACCGCCTATTTCGATACCCAATCGTTTTGCAATCGATGAGCGCACTTCTTCAGTACTGAGAAGCTCACCCTCGATCGCTGAAGACATTATCACTTCGCTCGTTAAAGCTGCGAGCGTTGTTTCTTGGCGCAAATCAAACCCCAAACTTTCCAGCCGACCCATGAGCCTGCCCTGGCGATGGCGTAAATCAGCCAGCACGACCGCTATTTTTTCAAACTCCCAACAAAACTCAGGCCAAGAGGCTTGTTCATAAATCCACACAGCAGCGCACCTTAATTACCGCAAATAATGCGGTGATTATACGCCTTAATCGCCGCAAAAGGCAAGCACCCGGAACGGCGGCGCAGAGGCAAGCACGAAGTAAATGTAGCCTGTATATGGACTCACCCCCATTGTAAAGGATAAAAAACACTCGAGCACAATA
>PCWT01000055.1 GCA_002796245.1 Gammaproteobacteria bacterium CG11_big_fil_rev_8_21_14_0_20_46_22
GTCCTCCATGTCTTTCGATCCTTCTGTAATATTAAAATTACATGGATTCTAACGTTTTTTTCAAAAACCTACACTTTTAATCGCACCCCTTAACATCACCCTCAAAGACCAAGCCTGCACCAATTGAGCATTTGCTGCTCAAACAATAATTCCCCATTTAGGCCGGATATCACTGACCATTGAGCCAGGGCCTGCCTAAGCTCGGCGAAGTAATTCGCCACAGTGATTGAAGGTGTTTGTTTAAAAACCCTCTCCACTGCCTTAGTTAAACAAGAAAAACGTTGCTGAACACTCACGCCTTTGAGCGCGTCTAAAAACTGAAGCAAACTGATGCGCTTGGCCTGCAAATCTGCCCAAGCCGTTTGAAACAAGGATTCACTCTCGCAGAAACCCGACTCATAAGCCGCTAGCGCAGACGCAGGCGCCCCCTCAAAGGCCGCCATGAGCACAGGAATGGTCGATTCAGGCACGCCCTGTTGCAAGAGGCTCTGGTGCACCTGCGATGCACTCAACGGCGGCAAACGCAAGACCACTGTACGGCTTCGAATCGTGGGTAATAACTGCATCGGGCGCGAGCTCATCAACACCCAGCGAGTGGTCTCAGTGGGTTCTTCCAACGCTTTAAGCAAAGCATTACTGGCCGCCGTGTTTAAGCGATCCGCCTGGGTGATCACGACCACCTGTGCGGCACTGGTGTGCGGCCTTTGCGCCACCGCCCTGAGTACCGCCCTGACCTGATCGATTTTGATTGTGTTTGAGGCGCCCTCAGGCACCAGGTGAAAGTAATCCGGATGTGTGCCGGCCTGATAAAGCTGGCACGCGACGCAATGCCCGCAGGCCTTCCCCTGAGACGGCGCCAGGCACAACAAGCTGGCCACAAGCTGCTTGCGCAAACCCTCTTCAAAAACACCCTCACGGTGTGTGATCAATAACGATTGAGGCAAATCACCCTGTGCCAAAGAGTCGGCCAGCTTGTCAAAAAAGCTATCCCACATAGTGTTGAGATAAGAAGCGGTCAACAATGTCTTTTAACTCTTGTCGCACGTGAGACAAAGACTGGCTGGCGTCGACCACCGCAAAACGCTCAGCATCAAGCTTAGCGCGCGCGAGATACGCGCCACGGGCACGCTCAAAAAAATGAATCTTTTCTTTCTCAATGCGGTCAGCCGGGCTACGGTGTTTCGCACGCGTGGCACCCACTTGCGCTGGCGCATCTAACAAGATCGTTAAGTCCGGCTTTAAGCCTTTTTGAACGAGTTTTTCTAGCGCTGCAATATCCTCTTCAGGAATACCGCGACCCGCACCTTGATACGCGAAACTCGCATCGGTAAAACGATCACACAAGACCAACTGGCCTTCTTCCAGAGCGGGGCGAATAATGTGGGCAATGTGCTGCGCACGGCTGGCAAACATCATTAATAATTCAGCGTCTTGTGTCATTTTTTCAGTGAAGTGCGCGAGCAATAACTTACGAATCGCTTCAGCAATTTCCGTGCCACCCGGCTCACGTGTGACGACCACCGGGACAGATTTTTCCTCAAGATAGGCCTGCAAGAAACGAATGGCCGTGGATTTGCCCACACCCTCAATGCCTTCGACTGTGATAAATAAACCTGTTTTTTTGACCATGACTTTTCCGATCCGCCTCTGTGCGCACGATTGTAAACAGCCCCTACGGTGCTTTCAATAAGTATTTTCGAATCGCGGCCTGCTGGCCTTTGAGCGTATTTGAAAACACATGACTGCCATCGCCTTTGGCGACGTAGTACAGGGCCTGCGTGCTGGCTGGGTGCAAGGCCGCCTCAATGGAACCTGGACCCGGCATAGCAATCGGCGTGGGCGGCAAGCCGTAGTGTAAATAGCTGTTAAACGGTGTATCTTGGCGCAGGTCCGCTCGGCTTAAGCTGCCACCTTGATAGTTGGGCATAAGCCCATAGATAACGGTGGAATCGATCTGCAGGTGCATCCACTTCTTCAAGCGAGCCAAAATCACCGCGGCGATCACCGGTTTTTCACGGGTCTTCGCCGTTTCTTTTTCGATCATGGAAGCGACAATCAGCGCCTGATACGGCGAGCGATACGGCAAGCCTTTGGCCCTATCCGCCCAGGCCGTTTTAAGGTAGGCCTGCATGGCCACATGAGCACGATTAAGCAGCGCCACATCACTCGTGCCCCAGCGGTAAAAATAGGTATTGGGAAACAACAACCCCTCCGGGGTCTTGTGATTCAAGCCCATTGCTTTTGCGATTTCACTTAAGCTTTTGCCATTAAGTGTATGTTTTATATTCTTATTGGATGACAACTCGGCCATGACTTGGTAGATCGTCCAACCGTTCACCACAATAAACGCATGGTAAATATCACTGCCCTGAATGAATTGGTTCAAAACATCCGACGATGTGCTATACGGCGCAAGTTCATACTCCCCACCTTGCAAGCGATGCAAATCCCCTCGAAGTCTGGCTAACAACACAAAGGCCTTGGGGTGGCTTAAATACGTTGTATTTTCTAGCACATAGGCCGTGCGAATCGCTGTATTGCCGGGCTTGAGGATAAAACGAACAGGCTCAGCACCGGTGATCGGCATCACCAAGAAGCGCCACCACCAGAGAAGTAAAATTAAAATAATAAAAACAATGAGTAATACAAGGGATTTAATGCATTTTTTAATCTTCATCCCCTCTCACCACCAGAAGCATTATAAAATAGATCGCCACGCTCGTGATACTCGCTCGCGATGACGGTTAAAATGCCTTAAACAACACACTGCCGTTCGTGCCACCAAAACCAAACGAGTTGGAAATCGCCACCCGAATCTTGCGCGCCTGTGCCGTGTGCGGCACCAGGTTCAAATCACAGCCCTCACTCGGGTTATCCAAGTTAATCGTGGGTGGGGCCACTTGATCACGGATGGCTAAGGTCGTAAAAATCGCCTCGATCGCACCGGCTGCGCCCAGCAAATGGCCGGTCATGGACTTGGTCGAACTCACCGCCAAGTGTTTGGCGTGGTCACCAAAGGTGTGCATGATGGATTTCGCCTCGAGCTCATCACCCAAGGGCGTTGACGTGGCATGTGCGTTGATATAATCCACATCGTCAACGTTTAAACCGGCATTAGACAACGCAGCCCTCATCGCACGCTCGCCGCCCATCGGGTCGGGTGCGGTGATATGGTGCGCATCCGCACTCATACCAAAGCCCGCAAGCTCAGCGTAAATCTTGGCGCCACGTTTTTTCGCGTGCTCTAGCTCTTCTAAAATCAATACGCCCGCACCATCGCCCAAAACAAAACCATCGCGGTCTTTATCCCAGGGGCGAGACGCTTTTTCCGGCGCATCGTTTCGTGTAGACAGTGCGCGCATCGCACCAAAACCACACAAGCCAATATCGGAGGTGGCCATTTCAGCGCCGCCTGCGAGCATCACATCGGCATCGCCGTATTCAATCATGCGTGCGGCCAAGCCAATATTGTGCGTACCCGTGGTGCACGCCGTGACCACACTGATATTCGGGCCTTTTAAATTATGCTGGATCGACACATAGCCAGCGGCCATATTGATGATCACACCGGGAATAAAAAACGGAGAAACCTTTTTAGGGCCTTTTTCACGCAGTAATTGGCAGCTGAAATCGATCATTGGCAACCCCCCAATACCCGAGCCCAAGGCCACACCGGCTCGCTCAGATAAAGCTTCATCGATTTCAAGACCCGAGTCGCTCATCGCTTGGCTAGCCGCAGCGGCTGCATAGTGGATAAACACATCGTTACGGCGCACGTCTTTGGCCGCCATGTACAAGCTGGCATCAAAACCGCGCACACTGCCACTGATTTTCGCCGCGCAATGGCTAGTATCAAACTGATCCACCAAACGTATACCGGATTGGCCGGCCACGCAGGCTTTCCAGCTCTCATCGACCGTATTGCCCAAGGGGCTGACCATCCCAAGACCTGTGACTACCACGCGTCGTTTCACACCGTTTTCCCCATATAAAAAAGCGAGCACGCAGCTCGCTTTCTAGAATTGATAGTATTACTCGCCTTTTGACTCTTTCAAGTGAGCGCCAATATGGTCGATCGCTTGCTGAATGGTGGTGATTTTTTCAGCCTCTTCGTCTGGAATTTCCGTTTCAAACTCTTCTTCCAAAGCCATCACCAACTCAACCGTGTCGAGCGAGTCAGCACCCAAATCATCGATGAAAGACGCTTCATTTTTAATTTCTTCGACTTTCATGCCAAGTTGCTCAGCAACAATCTTCTTTACGCGTTCTTCAACAGTGCTCATTCAATTTAACCCTCTTATCGAAAATCTACCTTAGGGGCAAGTGTACCTTGAACTTTTTAAAAAGTGAACACTTTCTAAAGCCGCCAATTGAAAAAAAACCCTGGCGAGTTTCAAGGACTTGGGTTGGGGTTTTGCCGCCTAAAATCCGTAGCCAGGCCCGCATCGATCCTTATCGCCTGCTTTAAGCTTAAGCTCAGACCAAGCTTTATGATCATGCTCTCCAAGGTGCGCCGTAAAAAAACGAACGCCCTCCGCCCTTTCTATTTGATGGTTTCGGGCAGCAGCTGTCATCGCCGCTCTGAGCTCAGCCACTAAACTCACCTCTTCAAAATAGGTCGCCACAAAGTGACAGTCATCGTCTTGATCAACGTCGACTTGGGCCTTTGCAAGCACTGACAGCATGCTCTCAATTTCTCTGAGTGGATTTCTATCCGGTTGGCCAGCCAGCTCAGGATTAACCCCCGCGCGAACCAAAGCCAAAGCAGAGGCATAATGTTGATGGTTGATTGCATAAAACAATGCCGTTGAACCAGAGCGTGAAAGGCAATGTATTGAAGGGTCTGCCGCATCACACATGAGGCTCACAACCCCTTCGGTTAAAACTGGCCTTAATGCGTTTCTTGTCTTGTGAGCTTCGTAGTCTCTAGGACCAGGATGGGTGTAAGGAAGTGGGTTGGGACAGGTAATCAACAATGTATGAAGAAAGGTGCAACCTGCCGGACACCTCACCGACAAAACAGCTTTTTGTTCAAGCGCTTGCGCAACCATGGATTCCAATACCCGCCCCACAACGAAGGTTTGTTGATCGTACGAATGTGAACGCTGAGCAAGCCTGTGTAGCGCTGTGTACCCTTCATTATCTTTTAAAGTAAAGCTTGGCTGAAACACATAAACCAGACTCAGCAACTTAAACACATTACCCGGCGAGTAAGGCGCCAAACTATCGACAATCGCATGTAACAAGGTATTACCCTGCTCATCTTGCGCACTGACAAGCTCCGGACTTCTCATCAACAAATAGAAAAAATCATCCATTTCGTTGTGATCGGGATGCGATAAATACTTAAAGTACTGAGCAACAGAAGGAAAATAGGATCGCGATTTCAAGGCCGAGTGCATCAACGTAAGCTTGTGGTGCTCAAAACAGCTTTTGATAAATGAGTACGCCAACGATAATCGCCCCACACTCTTTGATTCAACAAGCCCAAACAAAGCCGACAAATCACCTGAAGTGATCACCCTCAGCTCTTCAAGTGTTGGCACAACACCGTGTGACTCATACAGATCTAAGGCCGCTGCAATCGCTTTATGTAACGCCGTAGCATTATTCTGCCTAAGTTGAGAAATGGCTTCATCGAAATCTTTTTTCTTGTACATACTCGTCTCCTGTCGTTATTTTTTGACCAATTTTACGGCTAAGCGGCAACGAGCGGCAGCGTAAAAAATACGGTGGTTGGTAAAAAAGAGAACAGGTATGACTCGCCAAGCGATAAATGAAACAGAGTAAAAAGCGCCCCCTAGAGCCTTAGTAGACGGGAAAAAAGAAAAGCCTTAGGCATCCTTATCCGTTTTGCTTGCTTTGCAGCCGAACAAAAAGGTTGGGGAGACTGTTTAGCGACAGCATTGCTCTACTTTTCCGAGATCAGTTAGGTGCTTTTTGGTAGCCCACAACGGTGGGTCACTAAGCCTAGGCACCGTGGCTTAGATTTTGGCCCCAGGAGTAGGCGTCGGTGTCTTCTTACCGTCGCCACCATCATCCTTAGCTAGGGCAGCGCCACGAGCTGGGCTGCCTAAAGCAGTTGGTCGTTGACGTTGAGCACCGACGGCAGCCTCCCCTTCAGTTGGTCCTTTATCTAAAGCAGCAGAAGCTTTACATTCTATGGCTGCTTGTATTTTATCGCCAATCTGATTCCTTTGTTCCAAAGTTTTCACCTGAGCCACATGCAAAAAAGACGCAGGAGAATCATCGATTACAACTCGAAGAGAATCTATTGAGCAGCGTCGCAAGGCATTTTGATGAAAGGACAAATCAAACTCAAGATGACCTTTGAAATCAAGAGTCTTATCGCCGTAAGAACTAGTAAACTGTTGTACAATACGAACCTTATCAGGAGCTAACGCCGTGACGCTTAGGGTTACAGTGTTACCAGTGAACACTTCGAGCATCTGAGCTGCATAATGAAGCGGATCGCCTTCAGACAATTGCTTTACAGACTTGAAGTATTTTTGAGTACACAATAACAAAATATCCGCAGCAAACTCTTCCTTAAAAGAGATACCCCCCCTATTCAAGGCTGTAGTGCAGGCAGATTTTAGACGCTCAACGTAAGCTTCATCACTCTCTTGATTACCTTTTCTGACAGAAAACTTGGCCCCGTCGAGCAACGGATTGTGAGAGCCATCATCTCGGCAAAAGTCCTGAGCAATATGAGCAATATTTGCGTCGCTATACGGATCAAGAAAAGCTAAATCGTTCGCAAGCCCGTCCCTATAGCTTGCTGAGAAAGCTTGTAACAGCTCGTCCTCAGTAGCCACATTCTGTTTTTCACTACTGCCAGACTGCGATAAAGGCTCAGACCCCAGGGGAAGTCTTGGTTTCAGTTTTCGTGCACGCTTACTCGACAAATAGCCTTTGCGAGTGTCTTCTTTGGTAGGGTTTTTATCCGCATCTCCAAAAAACAATTCATGCAAAACCGAGTGCGAGCTTAGCTGCAGAATATCGTCATCAGCCAAAAGGCGAAGCACATCACGATTTCGGCGACCTATGCGCGCCACACGGGTTCTTGTGCCGGTGTAAGGATCAGATTTTCCAACACGGTGTGGATTCGTAAACTGATTGAATGCTTCAATAGCATCTTCTAACTTGACTTCTCCGCGATTGTTTCGAGCAGGCTTAATACGCTCAGCAAGATCACGCAAATGTTTTACAATCGCAGCGCGATTTCCTTCGCCCCTACCATTTTTCATACAGCCGCGCTTAAGGTTTTTGTAGTAAGCAATAATGTCAAGTTCAGGATTTTTATTTTCTGAAGCAATCTGCGGCTGTTTCTTGGAGTTTCGGGCCAACTGGTTAGCTATTGCGCCAAATGAAGAACTAGAGCTCGTTCTTGTCAACGAGCTCACTGAATCAGAGGCCACGCTTGGCGAAGAACCAGGAGGAGAAGAAGAGCCACTAAGACTTGCCCCGTCGTTAGGACCGCTGTCCTCACGCCCATCAGAAGTTACAGAATCGAGAGACCGCTGCTCAAGGTATTCAGCAGCTAATTTATCCAAATAAACGACAGAGGTTGATCGATGTTTCTCAAAAGACGGTGATTGTTTAGACTGCTTTTTAAGTCGTTGTTCAGAAGGCAAGCGCCCCTGCAGACCTGTAATCTCATGTTCGCTCATCGCTAATAGTTCAAACAAGGTGGCTGAGTTCGAAAAGTCCGGTCGAACATTGGCAACTTTGACGTTTTTCTCATCCGAGAAGTCTAAGTCAAACTCAACCTTCACGCGGCTCTTTTGCTCCCCCGGCAAACCTATCTCGAAGGTTTGTACAACATGAAGCACAGAGGCGCTTTTAACCGAGAAACGAAGCTTCGGGTGTGAATTCTGCCCTTCAAGCAGCGGATAAAGTAAGGCTAAATTATGAATTGGGCTTTGTTCGCCAACACCCAACTGAAGTAATCCATTTTGATGCAAGCACTTCAAAAAACGATCAATATGTTGCTCAGAAAATCCGTCAGACTTCAACCAGGCACGATAAGTTTCTGCAACTGCATAGCCCGGTGCTTTGCGGTCATTCCCATGCTCGCTGCTTCGAAGAGCCAACCTTTCATCATGCCCCTCAAAACTCACTGGCGCCGCAGGTCCAATACCCGCAAGCGCCAGGTCGCCATAGGGTATACTTTTATCCTTGGCTAGTTCGCTGAACACGCTGCTTAGCGACTCGTAGCCAAGCTTGAAAAGATGCTGGTTAACATTGGCTTTAATAGCTTCTGATTTTTCTGGGTCCAGGGCGCCCATACCAGGTAAATTACTGAAAGCAGATTTTAAACTCCAAACCGCCTGATGTCTAAACGTATTACTAGAGTCTTGTGCAAGCTTTTTAATTTCAGCAACCAACACTTGTAAATGCTCTTCTTGAGCTTCTGTATTAGGTGACCCAGCATTTCCCACCGGCTGGTCAGCTACTTGCTTGAAGCGCTCTCGTAAACTCGGCTTTTTCGTATCAAACTGAGCTAGCGCTCTTGACTGAGTAGAAACCCGATCTTTGAAATCTCCATTATCTGGTTGAAATTCTTCCAGTAATTTTTCCAAATCCGTATCAGTGAAAGAAAAGCCTTCTTCTCTCAAAAAAGGGTGGCCAGCGCCCTTTTTCGGCAACAAGTGGGACACCAAAGCGACTTTACGGGCGATAGCTTGAGTCTCACCATATAAAAGCGGTTCAGGCTGCATCAACCTTTGCGCAACAGGGTAAAGCAAGTAGATTAAGCGGTCTTCGTATATTGGCCCGCCCAAACGCTTGATATTCCTCAGATTTTGAAAGTGTGGAAAATCTTCGTCGTTAAAGCTAGGGGTATTCGGCCAATTATTATCAAGTTTAATTTTTTCAAAAGCCTCCGGCAAGGGAAGAGCCTGAGAAAAAGCAGCATTCTTATTATTGACCTGATGCATTAAAGCAAGAATGGGCGCAAGGTACGCTCTTCTGTCTTTTGGCAGGCGAACCCGAGTGATCTTCCTTGTCCTTGACTCTGTATTGTCTGAAGCTGCCATAATTAACCATTTGTTTTTAAAGTTTTAAGTGTAGCCGAGCCTAGTGGAAATGCCAGTGGCCTCGACCTGGGCAAAAGCCACTGTAAAATTAAGGCCCACAATACACAGCTGCAGAAGCATCATCTGCAGAAGCATCATCTGCAGAAGCATCAGCAGCAGCTGCAATCTTCTCACCTAAATTTTTACGCGTTACACGTGGTGCCTCTGCAGCAGCAACAGCCTCTGCAGCAGCAGATAAAGCTTGAAGGCCATCACCACCATTATGATCGTCATCATCGTCGCATAATAGAGACGAATCTGTGTGTCGACTGGCGCCGCTTGAGCTCAAAGTAGAATAAGCAAACGATGGCAGGTCTGAAGAATCCGAATTTGGTGTGCCTGCACTACGACACCCATCAGGTGTTCTTTGCTCTGATCGATCTTCATCTGCTTGGGATACGTTGGCCACCTCAGCATCCGCCGCCGAAGGACTTCCCAGGACCTTCACTAAACTCGTAGTGGAACGACCAATAACAACAGCAGGTCCTGCAGAGTTAGCCGTAACGGTCGCTGATTCTGGATGAGCTCTTTGGTAGGCGGCTTTAAGGCGCTGTTTTTTAGAAGCGCTAAACTTTCTTCCAAAGCGAGTACGAGCGTCATCTAAACATTTCTCAAGATCAGACATGCTCTTGACTGGCCCAAACGGGCTATTAGCAAGAAAACGTGCCAACTGTTTTTCAGCCCGTCTTTCTTTCCATGCTTTAAAACGTTGGCCTAGTGACAATCTCTTTTTGGTCTGTGTGTTTTGCTCAAGAGACTTCGAAGCAGCGTCTGCATTGTGAGCATCAGCGACTTGAACAGCGGGGTTTACTGGAAAATCTGCTTGCGCAATTGGTTTCAATCTATCTAGTAAAGCAATAAACTCATCATCATTCGTATTCTTCTCTACGAACTCTGAAAAATACTCGTCTGAGAATTTTTTAAGTGTGGGTAAAAGCTCGTTATAAGCGGTTGCTGCAATAAAATACTTCTTTTTATAGAAACTATTTTCTGTAATCCCGTTCACGTCATCTGCAAGTCTACTACGCTCTCCATCTATTTTAGTATTCGGGGTAGTGCGACAATGCCAATTTAAGTAACGATATATATCAAGTAAATCACGCTCAAACGGAGAAACTCCAGGGGGATAGTTTCGTAACGGTTGCTGGTTGCCCATGAAAACACCTCATTTTCTTTCTTATTGTTGCAGTTCAACTGCAGACTTTTTTAAATTAAGCTGCGCACGCACAGCTAAAACCTTTTTAGCTACGGTCTATTCTAGCCCTTAAACCTTTAGCTAAGCTTAACAAATACCTACGTAAGGCGATGTTTTAAGCAATAAATTTGTACCCGAATTTCTGGAGGCAAAATGGGGTTGCTGTACGCGGCCATTTGACAAAACCCGTAGTGCCGACTAATATAAAGAACAACTTTATATTAGTCAACATTATGTATATTAAGCGAATTTTAGAAAAAATTATCCAAGAAACCAGCCAGAGCTTCCCTGTATTACTGCTCACCGGCCCCAGACAGGTCGGCAAAACTACTTTGCTTGAGCATACCGAAAAAACAAGCCGAAGCTACATCACTCTCGATGACATCAATTTGCGACACGCCGCTCAAGCGGACCCTGAAACCTTTTTAAACCGATTAAGCTTACCCGTGCTCATTGATGAAGTGCAATATGCACCCAAGCTGTTTCCATACATTAAGATTCTAGTCGACAAACTTAAACAACCAGGGCTTATTTGGCTAACCGGCTCTCAACAATTTGACATGATGAAAAACGTGTCGGAATCACTGGCCGGCCGTGTCGCCCTACTTAAACTCCAAGGACTGTCGCTCGCAGAAGAGCAGCATCGCCTAACAGCCTCACCTTTTTTACCAGACCCGGACACACTTGCGACCCGAGCAAAAACAGCCAAACCATTGACTCTCTCGCAAGCGTATCATTGCATTTGGCGAGGCAGCTATCCTCACGTCGTGTTAGACAATGGTAAAACCTGGGAGCGCTTTTACGAGTCTTATGTCACAACGTATATTCAACGTGACGTTCATGATTACTTAAAATTGAAAGACCAGGCACCTTTTTATCGGTTTATGCAAATCATCGCTAGCCGGACAGGTCAAATGCTCAACTATGCTGATTTAAGCAAAGATGTTGGCGTCAGCATTCCTTCGATAAAAAGCTGGGTTGATGCTCTACAAGCTTCTGGGCTCATCTATTTATTGCAGCCCTATTTTAGCAACCACAACAAACGACTCATTAAAACGCCGAAATTATATTTTATGGACACAGGCTTATGCTGCTACCTATCTGGCTGGCTGAACCCCGACGTGCTTGAGCGAGGCGCTATGAACGGAAGCATACTTGAAACCTACGTCGTTACAGAGATTATAAAATCCTATTTTAATGCAGGTAAATCACCAAGATTGTTTTATTATCGCGACAAAGAAAAAAGAGAAATCGATTTACTGATTGAAAGAAACGGCAGCTTATACCCGATTGAAATTAAAAAAACTGCTGCCACTCGAAACATCGATCTCAAAACATTTGAGCGCTTAAATAGCTTGAAAATGCCCATTGCACACGGTGCTGTATTATGCTTGACACAAAGCTTGCTGCCCTTGTCAGAAAGCATCGACGCTGTACCCATCGGCTACATCTAAATCGTATTATCAAACCGTCAACATACCGCCATTCACATGAATGGTTTGACCAGTGATATACGCCGCCAATGGTGAAGCCAGATACGCCACGAGGCTTGCGATCTCCTCCGGCTCGCCAATGCGCTTGGCTGGAATGGCCGCGAGTATGCTTTCACGTTGGGCATCCGTCAGTGCGCGCGTCATGTCCGTATCAATAAAACCCGGGGCGACACAATTCGCTGTAATACCGCGTGAGGCGAGTTCTTGTGCGATGGATTTGGTCAACCCTATTACGCCCGCTTTGGCTGCCGCGTAGTTTGGCTGGCCGGCGTTGCCCGTCACACCCACAATCGAGCTGATATTAATGATACGGCCCCAGCGCGCTTTCAGCATGTCACGTGTGACCGCTTTAGTCAGTTTAAACACGGAATTTAAATTCGTATCAATCACCGATTGCCACTCATCCTCTTTCATGCGTAAAAATAAATTATCGCGGGTGATCGCGGCATTGTTCACAAGGATATCAATGCGTTTATCCGCTGTTTTGGCTTTCATCGCTTCAATCGGCGAGGCTAAATCGTCATCGCAAATATTTAACACAAAACCCTCACCGTTTAGGCCAAGCTCACGCAAATGCGCGGTGAAGTTTTCTGCGCCCGCTTCACTGGTGGCCGAACCAAACACCTGCGCGCCCTGCTCGGCTAACGCCACGGCTATGGCTCGACCAATGCCTCGGCTAGCACCCGTGACAATCGCTGTTTTTCCGCTTAATGGCATGTTTTGCTCCTTTGTTTAACTATCTGCGATCACTGGGATCTTTTCCGGCGAACTACCGCTCATGTCATTGCGAGCGAACGATACTGAGTGCGGCAATCTGGTTCATTAACCTGGAGATTGCTTCGTCGCTACGCTCCTCGCAAAGACGGTTAGCCTCCCTTGTACAAAGGCGGGTTAACCTAGACTACTCAAACGGTGTAAACACCACATCACGATTAATGCGCTTACCCAAACCGCACAACACTTTCTGCGGGCCACATTCAATACACTCTGTCACGCCGTGTTGTATTAATGTGTTCACACTGTCTGTCCAACGCACCGGCGAATACAATTGCGCCAGCAATAACGCTTTCAACTCATCCACATCATGCGCCACATCCGCATTCACATTCTGCACGACCGGAATAGTTGGCATAGTGATCGTCATCGCATCGATCGCTAGCGCCAACTCATCGGCTGCACTTTTCATTAAGGCGCAATGCGAAGGAATACTCACCGGCAAGACTTTTGCCAAACGCGCGCCCGCGGTTTTACACGCCTCTATTGCCGCGTCCACGGCCTGCGCTTCACCGGCAATCACCACTTGGCCGGGCGAGTTAAAGTTTGCGGCAGAGACCACACCGCCTACACTTTCACAGCTTGCGATAACGTCTTCATCACTCAAACCAATCACGGCGGCCATCAAACCCTGCCCGGCTGGCACCGCTTTTTGCATCAGCTGCCCGCGCAAATGCACCAAACGCACGGCGTCTTCAAAACGCATCGCGCCACCTGCCACTAAAGCAGAATACTCACCCAAACTGTGGCCTGCCAAGAACGCCGGTAAATCACGGCCAGAGTTCGCATAGACAGACCAAAGCGCCGTGCTGAATGTTAATAAAATCGGCTGCGTGAGTTCAGTTTTGTTCAGCTCAGATTCCGGGCCGTTTTTCGCGATAATGTAAAGATCCAAACCCAGTACATCGCTGGCACGATGAAAATGATCGCGTATCACACTATCGTAAATGGAAAAGTCTTCGAGCATGCCAAGCTTTTGCGAGCCTTGGCCTGGGAAAATAAAGGCTAAACTCATGAAGGGTCCTTATTATTTTCTTCGTCATCAACGGTCATAAAATCAAAATCTGGCCAAGCAGCCGCTAAATACACACACATCGACCACAGCGTTAAAATGGCTGACACGTACAATAAAATATAACCGGCCCATCTAAACCACTCCGCCTGGATCGCAATGGCGCCGACCAAAATAGGAATCGCAGCCAGTTGCATCGCCGTTTTAAGTTTACCCACAAAACCGACCGCCACATTCGCGCGTTTGCCAAGCTCTGCCATCCATTCACGTAAAGCAGAAATCGCAATTTCACGGCCGATGATCACCGCCGAAGGAATCGCGATGTAATTTAAATGCGGGTTGCTGACCATGAGCACCAAGGCCACAGCCACCATGAGCTTATCGGCCACCGGGTCTAAAAATGCGCCAAACTTTGAAGCCTGATGAAGTTTGCGCGCGAGATAACCATCGAGCCAATCGGTCACGCCGGCGACGATAAAAACCATAGCCGCAATGATTGGTCCAGAAGCGAACGGTAAGTAATAACACACCACAAACACAGGGATGAGAAAAATGCGCAACAGTGTGAGAATATTGGGTATGTTCATAAGCGCCCTGTGTCCTTGCTTGAGGGCTATCCTAACCTAAACGCACGAAAAACAAAACCGCTTATACGCAAGACTGTTTCAATCTATTTCTGAAGATAATCCACTATCGTTTGCGCCAGCGCGAGGCTCACACCCGGCACCTTGGCAATCTCTTGCGCGCTTTTGCCCTGCAAACCACGAAGGCCGCCAAAATGTTGCAAAATCGCTTTTTTACGTTTCGCGCCGATGCCTGGGATCTCATCCAAAATCGATTGGCTTTGGCGTTTGGTTTTCGTTTTTTGATGCGCATTAATCGCAAAACGGTGCGATTCATCCCGCAAATATTGCAATAATAACCGTGCGGGCTCCTGCACATCGATATCAATCACATGACCGGATTGATGCAGTAAAATACGGTCGTTTTCGGCATGCCGCCGATCCCCTTTTTTAATACCCATCAATATCATCGCATTGTCCAGCTCAAGCTCACACAGCGCATCATAGGCTGCGTGCACTTGGCCTTTACCGCCATCAATCAACAGCACCTCCGGGCATGCCCGTTTCGCGCCCTTAAAGCGTCGCGTAATCGCCTGTCGCATTGCCGCATAATCATCGCCCGGCGTGATACCCTCGATATTGTACCGTCGATAATCACTTTTCAACGGCCCCTCGCTGTTAAACACGACGTTCGATGCCTTGGTTGCCTCGCCCTGATGATGACTGATATCAAAACACTCGATACGGCTTAAGCGCTCAAGCTTGAGCGTTGATTTTAAATTTTCAAACTGCTGCTCACTTTGCAATTTTTTAAGTTGCGTGCTTTGCAGTTTAAACGCCGCATTTTTCTGCGCCATGGCCAACCAGGTTTTTTTCTCATCACTTAAACGCACAAAGCGCTTTAAACGCTTACCCCGTGTTTCGCTGATCGCATCCAGCAATAATTGCATAGCCTCGGGCGAAATATCCGCCAACACCGCCTCCGGCAAGGCCGCATGGCTCTGCAAATAATACTGGCTTAAAAACGTTTCAAGCACTTCGGCCGGCGTGTTTTCTTGTGGCAAGCTAAGCTCATCGTATCGATCACCCAAGTAACGACCGCCGCGTATCATCAACACAGCCACGCAGGCCAAGGTGGCCGACACCGCTACCGAGAAAATATCCACATCGCGTTCACTTTGCGAAGTGATCACCTGTGTTTCTTGCACATCACGAATACTGGCAATTTGATCACGCATGTGTGCTGCCTCTTCGTAGCGCATTTCAGTCGCTGCGGCGTTCATACGTTCTGTTAAGCGCATGACAATGTCATCCTCACGCCCCGTGAGAAAATCGACAGCCGCTTGCACATCACGCTGATAGGCTTCATCACTGATATGCCCCACACAAGGCGCACTGCAACGTTTGATTTGATATTGCAAACAAGGGCGTGTGCGGTGTGAAAAATAACTATCGCTGCAATCACGCAACAAAAACACGCGCTGCACCAATTCCATCGTATCACGCACGGCTTGACTGTTTGGATACGGGCCAAAAAAATGACCGCGTTTTTTCGGCTGACCACGGTAAAACGCGAGCCTTGGCGCTCGGTGATCGGACAGCATAAGGTAAGGAAAACTTTTATCATCACGCAGTAAAATATTGTAGCGCGGACGGTGACGTTTAATGAGCTCACATTCAAGCAGCAAAGCCTCCGTTTCTGAGGCGGTTTGCGCGATTTCGATACGCACCACTTTTTGCATTAAGCGTTCAGTTTTTGGCGCTAATTGACTACGAAAATAACTGCTGACCCGTTTTTTGAGCTGCTTTGCCTTGCCGACATACAAAAGGGTATCGGCTGCATCATACATTTGGTAAACACCGGGCGTGGTGGGAAGCTGCTTTAAAAAGACCTCAGCATTGTCCATGTCACTGCAAGGCGTCGCCGCTCTGATCCGCTTGATGGCCAATGATGCCGTAACGCAACGCCATGTGGGTTAACTCCACATCAGACTTGATGCCAAGCTTGGCGAAAATACGGTAACGGTAGGTGTTCACCGTTTTTGGGCTTAGGTGCAATTGCTCTGCAATTTTCTGCACTTTTTGACCCTGCGTGATCATGAGCAACACTTGCAGCTCGCGCTCAGAAAGCTGATCAAACGGCGAATCTTTTTCATCAAAACGTTTCAGCGCTAATTGCTGAGCCACTTCTGAGCTTAAATAACGCTCGCCTTTGTACACTTGTCGCACGGCTTTCAACACTTCATCGGCTGGGCTGCCTTTGGTGATATAACCTGCGGCACCCGAGCGCATTAAACGCGTGGGGAAAATATCATCGTCGCACACGGTTAACACCAGGATTTTAATTTTGGGGTGATAGTGGACCAGCTTGCGTGTGGCCTCGATGCCGCCAATACCGGGCATTTGAACATCCATTAATACCACATCAATCTCTTCTTGTTTGGCCGCTTTTAGCGCAGCTTCACCACTTTCTGCTTCGGCAACGACATCGATATCATCGGCGTCAGCCAACAAGCGTTTAATGCCTTCACGAACGATTTGGTGGTCATCGACCAATAAGACCTTAATCAATATGCTGATCTCTTTCTACTATTTTGATGACAGACATTGTAGGCTATTTCTCACGTGTTTTCAAGAAGTTAAGCTTTTGTGTTTATTTTTTGCTCAGAAGTGGCGGTTAATACGCAGTTTTCCCCTTGGTCGGGGCAACGTCGGTTTCTTTCAACCAACCCTTTGGGTTGGCTTTAGCTAAACTCGTCGGGATTGACTCGGCCCCTTCCTGGGGCCTCGCCCTTCGGGCGCCGTCGCTTTGCTCCGGCGTCCAAATTTGCTCCTGCAAATTTGTCGAACCCCCGTTGTGCGCTATCGCGCACCGGGGCTTCAAATCCTTACCATCACGCGCCAATAAAAAAACCAACCCCTTGGGTTGGCTTTTTTATTGGCGGAGGAGGAGGGATTCGAACCCCCGGAGCCCGCAAAGGCTCAACGGTTTTCAAGACCGCCGCATTCAACCGCTCTGCCACTCCTCCAGCGGGAGACACTATACAGGAAAATTTTGATTTCTCAAGCACCCATCAAAGCGCGGGTGCGATTAAAAGTGTAGGTTTTCATGCCGCTTTTCTTTCTTCCCAATAATCATT
>PCWT01000056.1 GCA_002796245.1 Gammaproteobacteria bacterium CG11_big_fil_rev_8_21_14_0_20_46_22
TTCGCTCGCAATGACGCTGCTTTTTGCATAGTTGCTGATTCTGTCATCGCGAGGAGCGAAGCGACGCGGCGATCTTAATTTAGAAGTTAACTTAAGCTCAATGTTGATAGGTCGTCCCAGTTTGGGTTCAAGCCTTCTATTAACTGTATTTTTTTCTTTCTTGATCCTGATTTTAATTGTTTTTCTCGACAAATAGCCTCATACATTGTTTCAAAGCTTTCAAAATACACCAGCTTTGTGCAGTTGTATTTTCTTGAAAATCCATTGCAGAGCTTTTTCTTATGCTGGTCTATGCGCTGTGCTAGGTTGCTTGTGACGCCAATATAGAGTGTTGAGTGAGAGGGGTTTGTCAGTATATAGATGGCAGGTTCTTTCATGGTATTTCGCCTTTAAGTTTGAGATTGCCGACCCCGTCATCGCGAGGAGCGAAGCGACGCGGCGATCTTTTTTTGGCGCTTGAGATTGCCGCGCTCACAGTCGTTCGCTCGCAATGACGCTGCTTTTTGCATAGTTGCTGATTCTGTCATCGCGAGGAGCGAAGCGACGTGGCGATCTTTTTTTAGCGCTTGAGATTGCCGCGCTCACAGTCGTTCGCTCGCAATGACGTTAATTTCGTGAATTCGAACCGTTTTGTTTACTCGCCAATCCCAGTATGCACTTTGTCATCATGCAGCGCTTGAATGATTGCTTTAAGCTTACCTAAATCAAATTCCTCGTAAGGAATGGGCTCGCCAATATTTAAACCCACGGTCGTGCGTTGTAAGCGTTTAGGAAAGTGCGACATCGCCTTGCCGTATCGACGGCTAAAAAAACTGCCCCACAAGCCTTGCACGGCCATGGGAATGACAGGCGCATGCGTTTGTTTCACGAGTTTGGTGATGCCATGTTTGAAATTGCCGAGCTGGCCATCTTTGGTGATCACGCCTTCTGGGAAAATGCACACCACTTGCCCGTGGTTAAGCGCTTCAACCGCGCGATAAAAGGCTTGGTTTTTGACGCTCTCATCTTCATGTTTGCCGGCGATCGGAATGGCTTTGGCGAGTATGGAAAATTGTTTTAACAAAGGCACATTAAACAATTGCCAGTCCATCATGAAACGGATCGGTAGAATAGACGCTGCCGTGATGATCACCACATCAATAAAACTCACATGGTTACAAACATAAATCGCAGGCCCGCAGCGCGGAAGGTTTTCGGTGCCTTTGGTTTTCACCGTGTAAAACGTATTGATGAGCAGGTACATTGAAAAGCGTAAGAAAAATTCAGGAATGTGAAAAAAGATCAACGCAGAAATGCCCGCGTTGATAATGCCTGCCACTAAAAATAAATGCGGAATCGTCATGCCAGCGTTAAGCAGCGTGATGGCAAACACAGCGGCCAGCACCATAAATAAGGCATTGAGAATATTGTTGGCCGCTACGATGCGCGAGCGCATTTCAGGCGGGCTGCGGTCTTGTATGGTTGCGTAGAGGGGCACAGTGAATAAACCACCGCACACTGCCATGAGAAACAGGCTGATGAGTAACACCATATTGTGAGCGCTTTCGATAAATACCCAAAAGCTCACTTGAGCATGTGCCGCACGCGGCTCTAAGAAGAAAATGATAAAGGCAAACAGCGTGAGGCCAATGGCGCCAAACGGCACCAGTGCGAGTTCGATATTGTTACGCGAGAGTCTTTCGCAGACCAAAGCACCCGCGGCGATGCCCACGGCAAACGTCGCGATTAAGGCGGTCGCGATATGTGGCCCACCACCGACCACGTCTTTCGTGTAGTTGGCCACTTGGTAGAAAAACAGTGAGCCATAAAACCAAAACCAAGAAATGCCGAGCAAACATAAAAACAGGGTGCGATGCGAATAAGCGAGCTTCATATTGCGCCAGCTGGCACGAAAAATATTCCAGTCGATGGGCAGCTCACTGGCAAACGGCTTGGCACGTGGGATGAATAAGCTTGCAAGCAGGCCGATCATGGCCACCGATAAGATTGCGCAGGCGACGTACAGCGGGTTTAAAATGATTAACACGCCACCCAGCAAGGTGCCCAGCAGTATCGCTAAAAAGGTGGAGCTTTCAATCAGTGCATTGCCGCCCACGAGTTCGCTTTCACTTAAATGTTGCGGCAAAAGCGCGTATTTGGCCGGGCCAAAGAGTGTGGACTGTAAGCCGAGACCAAATAAAACGAGCAATAAAAGGGCGGGGCTGTTGGTGTACAGTGCAGCGCTTGCGATAATCATGATGACGACTTCGGTGGCTTTGGAGAGTTGGGCAATGCGCGCTTTATCGTATTTATCACACAGCTGACCGAAAGTGGCGGAAAATAGAAAAAACGGCAGGATGAAACATAAGGCGGCCAGGTTCACCAGGGTGCCGCTGGATAGCGTATCACTGGCAAGCTTAAAGCTAAATAAAATCACGAGCGCATTTTTAAACACATTGTCATTAAATGCGCCACAAAACTGCGTGATAAAGAGGGGTAGAAAACGGCGCGTGGCCAAAAGGCGAAATTGGTTTCTGTTCATGTGAGCTTTACTGCCTTAATTAGGTTTGAGGATAGCAAAGTTTGCTCATGAGCAAAAGTAGGAAGCGTTGTGCCTGGCGATAGCTCGGGGTTGCATTTTTCCGGATTATCCCTAACGTCATTGCGAGCGAACGCCAGTGAGCGCGGCTTTGCCGCGCTAGGCGTCTGATTAAGAGTAATTATTCAGCATTTTTGCTGAATAATGACAAAACACTTAAGAAAAGCTTAAGAAAGTGTGCTTATACTGGCCCTGTAAACACAAGATAAGGGGAAAAATTATGCGATTCAATCAAGACACCACAGCTCAAGCAGGGGCAGCAAACACCGTCCTAACAGTGGCACCAGTGGCACCAGGCTCGCCTGATAGTAGAGGTACTGATGAGCGTGAGGGTGAGCGTAGGTCTTTGCTTCATCCTGTTACAGCACCCAGACATCGACAAACTGCAACTGTAAGGGGCGCTAGAATTGGTGCGGGTGTTAGTACTGGACTGGCTAGTTTGGCAGTCGTGATCTTTGCTTGTCTCAGTGTCTCTGATGCACCGGCTAACTTACAGCTTTTTATTCTTCTCATGAACTACTTTCGCCAGTCGCTTACAATCAGTGCTGCGATTGCGGCGACTTTTTTCTTAACCCTTGCTGTTACAGCTTTTGCAGTCGGGTTTTGTTCGGCAGTGGGCGCGGCTATTGGAGCTTGTTGCGACCGGGTGAGCAATAAGTCCTCTTCTGGGCCTTATGATGCTACTATTACACGTGACGTTGTTGGTGATGCTGCTGATCAAGCTCCTGCTGCTGCTCGTTTGACTCTGTTTGATGTTGCTACTACTACTACTACTACTCAAGAGACTGCTGCTGCTCCTGCTACTTGCACAGCATAACAACGATAAACAGACAGCAAAAAAACCCGGCATGGCTGGGTTTTTTTGTTTATTCTGTGTTGGAATGCCGGGGGCTTCGCTGTGCTGATAAATTATCAAGTCACCCTAGGCCCTAATGTGTTAACATGAAATTAATCAATGACAAAGGGAGATCTGTCTATGCAAAAGCCTACGTTTAAACGCTTGGGGGTTCTGCTTGTGTTGGGTTTAAGCTGCAGCTTTTTTCTTAATGCTTGCGCGGTCCGTGTGGTGCGAAAAGTGGTGGAACATGCGAGTGACAGTTCGTCGTCGCAGCCGTCATCCAATCAAAGTACTGTGCAAAAATCCTAGCCTGGATTGAACGAAGCGATAATCCGGGGAAATATAAACCCGGGTTTGCTTTGCTCCCCTTCCCGGATTATCACACCTTCGGCGTTCAATCCAATGAAATGGACTCACCCTTCTTGACCTTAGCTGGTCTCGGCGTCACC